>CP043978.1 GCA_015134355.1 Candidatus Stammera capleta | reverse complement strand
CATATAATATAAATATATAATTATATATTTATATTATATGTTACATTATTTAATAAAATAATAAAACTTAATATAAAAATTATAATTTTTCTTAATATAATAATAAAATATTTGATAAATTAAATAAAATAAAATAATAAAATAAAATGAATAAAAACTAATAAATATTAATGTGAATTATTTAAATATATATAATTAAATTTAAAAAATTTAAGTTATTTATTATATTTAAATAATTCACTAATTAAATAAAATTTAAAATATAATTTAAAAAACTTTAAATTATATAAAATTAACTATATATTAATTTTATAAAGGAACAACATTTGTAGCAGAAGGACCCTTAGCACCATTTGTAATTTCAAATTCAACAGATTGACCTTCAGTTAAAGTTTTAAATCCACTACTTTGAATAGCTGAAAAATGAACAAAAACATCTTTATCACCATTAACTGGAGTAATAAAACCAAAGCCTTTAGATTCATTAAACCATTTAACATTACCTTTTACTCTTGTAGACATCAATATTACCTTTAAAATAAAATATAATATATAAATAGATTATCATATATAAAATTTAAATCAAATATTTTTTAATAATATTTAAAATTAATAATTTAAATTAATATGACACATAGCAACAGCTATAGAATCAGTTATATTAAAATCTAAATTAGATTTTATATTAAAAAATTTCTTAAAAAATACATTAATATACTTTTTATTTACATTCGTTCTCTTAAATACAGAATTTTTAATTTTATTAATATTATATTCATAAATAGGAATAAAATTTTTAACAGCTGCTAAAGATATAATTGCATTAACTTGATTTAATTTAAAACTTGAATTCAAATTATTAAATAAAAAAGTTTTTTCAATAGCTAATTCAAAAGGTTTAAATAAAATAAATATATTAAATATATAATTATAAATCTTATTTAATCTTAAAGAAAAAATTTTAGAATTACTTTTTATACAACCACTTGAAACAAAAAATATATTATCATTTAAATTATTTAAATATAAATTATTAATTTCTAAAACACTATATCCTGTACAATAAGTACCAGGATCTATACCTATTATTCTTCTTTTCATATAATTAAAATTAATCTGGAGCATCTGTAACAAAACATTTACCAGATGTAGTCTTAGGAAAAGCTATTACTTCCCTAATATTATCTTTATTAGTTAATAACATAATAATACGATCCAATCCAATACCAATACCCATATGAGGAGGAGTACCATACTTTAAAGAATTTATAAAAAATCCATAATCTTTATACATAATATTTTTATTAATTTTTAAAATACTAAAAATCTTTTTTTGTAAAATATAATCATTAATTCTTTCTGATCCACTACCAATTTCATAACCATTAATTACTAAATCATATGAATTAGCTAATAATTTAGTATAATCATTACAATATTCTAATTCTTTAATATTTAATATTTTAGGTTTAGTAAAAATATGATGAAAAGAATTTATTTTATTAAATTTATCATAATAAAACATAGGAAAATCTTTAATTCATAAAGGAATAAATTTTTCTTTATTAAATAATTTAAAATAATTACAAAAGAAATTTCTTATTTCTAATAAATAAGAATATAATAAAATTTTACCTATTAATATAAAATATATACAATTTATAGAAGATTTTAAATAAAATAATAAATTTTGAGTTAAATCATCACTTAATTTTCAATAATTATAAGATCATTCATAAATAAATTTAGAATTTTTAAAATCATTAACTTTTAAAAATATAATTTCATATAAATTTTTATTTGATAAAAATATAATAAAATCATTTAAATTAAATTTTAAATTATTATTTAATATTAATATATATAAAATTATATTATCAATATTATCATTTAAAATTTTATTAATAATAAGAAATTTATATATATCATTTTTAAATTCTATAGGATTTCTTAAATCAGGCTTATCAGTACAATATCTTATTAAACAATCATTATATTTAATAATCTTAATTTTTCTAGATAAATTAACATTTAAAATATTTAATCAAATTTTAATAATTAATTTATTAATTAACTTTTTAATAAAATTAAATTTAATAAAAGATAATTCTACATCTAACTGAGTAAATTCCGGTTGTCTATCAGATCTTAAATTTTCATCTCTAAAACATTTAACTATCTGATAATACTTATCTATACCACCAATCATCAATAATTGTTTAAAAATTTGGGGAGATTGAGGTAAAGAATAATATTTTCCAATATGAAAACTACTAGGAACTAAAAAATCTTTAGAACCTTCATTAAAAGATTTATTTAAAAAAGGAGTTTCTATATTAAGAAAATTTCTTTTATTAAAAAAGTTATGTATAATATTATTAATTTTAGATCTTATTTTAAATATTTTAAGTACCTTATCATTTCTAAAATCTAAATAACGATATTTAAACTTTATTTTTTCAGAATTTTTTTTAAAAATATCTAAAGGTAATAATTTAGAATAATTAAATATAATTAATTTATTTACTAAAATTTCAATACTATTAAAATCTTTTTTATTTACTTTTCCATATACTTTTATACATGATTGATTAGTTAAACTTTTAGATAAATTTCATAATTTTTTATTATTATTTAAAATAACTAACTGTAAATTACCACTACAATCTTTAAAATCTAAAAAAATAATATTTTTTAAAAAACGTATATTTTGTACTCAACCACATAACTTAACATTTTTATTAATATCTTTATAAGATAATAAATTACAATAATTTTTAATCATAATATTTTAATTTTAATTTATTAAAATTTTAATAATAAAAAACAATTATTATATTATAATATATATATTAGAATAATTCTAAAATCTTTTAAAATGAATATTAAAAAATATATAATTAAAAAAATAAGAAAAATATTAAATACTATAAATATAAAAAAAAAATATAATTATAAAATATGTAACAATAATAAATTTAGTGACTATCAAATTAATGGTATTATTGAAATATCAAAAAAAGAAAAAATTAAAATAAATTTATTATTTAAAATAATAAAAAAAAAATTAATTAAAAAAAAAATATTTGATAAAATTAAAATAATTAATCCAGGTTTTATAAATATATTCTTAAATAAACAATATATAGAAAACATTATAAATATAATATCTAAAAAAAAAAATTTTAATATTAAATCAAAAAAAAAAAAAAAAATACTAATCGATTATTCATCACCTAATGTAGTAAAACAAATGCATATAGGAAATTTAAGATCAACTATTTTAGGAGATTGTATATCAAATATATTAAATTTTTTAGGTAATAAAATTATAAAAATTAATCATATAGGAGACTGAGGAACACAATTTGGTATAATAATTACATGAATAAAAAAATTTAAATTAAAAAATAAAATTAATAATTTAAAAATAATAGAAAAAATATATAAATTATCATATAAAAAATATAAAAATAATAAAAAATTTGCAAAAAAATCTAGAAAAAACGTAGTTTATTTACAAAAAAATAAAAAAGACATAATAAAAATATGAAAAAAAATAGTTAAAATAACAACAAAAGAAAACCAAAAAATATATAACTATCTAAATATTAATTTAAAAATTAAAAATAATATGGGTGAAAGTTTTTATAATAATATGCTATTTAAAATAATTAAAGATTTACTTAAAAAAAAAATAGCAATTAAAAATAAAAAATCAGTAATTATATTTTCAAAAAAAAATTTTCCATTAATAATTCAAAAAAAAGATAAAGCATTTCTATATAGTACTACAGATATAGCTTCTATTAAATATAGATATAAAAAATTTAAAATAAATAAAATAATATATTTTACTGATTATAGACAAAAAGAATACTTTAAATTAATTTTCTATATATGTAAAAAAGCAAAATATATACCTAAAAATTTTTCTATAAAAAATTATTATTTTGGATTAATTTTAAATAAAAAAGGTAAACCAATAAAATCAAGGAAAGGAAATAATTTAACAATTAAAAAAATAATAAAATTAATATATAAAAAATCTAAAAAATTAATAACAAAAAAAAATATATATAATAAACAAAAAATTAATAGAATTACAAAAAAAATTACTATATCAGCAATAAAATATATGGAATTATCAAAAAATAGAAAAACAAACTATATATTTGATATTAAAAAAATATTATGTTTAAATTCTAATACAGGTCCATATATACAATATTCTTATACAAGAATTATATCAATTTTAAGAAAAAATAAAACAAATACAACTAAATCAATAAAAAATAATAAATTTTATATTTCATCAGAATTAGAATATAAAATATCTAAAAAAATATTAGATTTTGAAGAAACAATTATTTATACATCTAAAAAATGTAAACCTCATATAATATGTAAATATTTATATACAATTAGTTCATTGTTTTCAAAATATTATGAAAAAGAAAATATATCAAACATAAAAAATAAAAAAATTAAAAAAAGTAAATTAAAATTAATATCTATAATAGCAAAAATTTTGAGAATAGGTTTATCAATATTAGGAATACCAATACTTTATAATATATAAAACTATTTAAAAATTTTTTGACCTACTGTAAATCTATAATTATTATTAATACCTTTATATGTATAAACATTAAAATAATATTTTTTAAAATAATAAATTATTTTATTAAAATTTAATAAAGAATGTTCTAAAACTAATCAACCTTTATTATCTAAATAATTTCAAGAAGATATAATAATATATAAAATATCTTCAATACCCTTACTTTTAGATAATAAAGAATTTCTACATTCAAAACGTAAATCATTATTATTTACACATATATCTTTTTTTCAAATATAAGGAGGATTAGAAACTATTAAATTAAAAAAATTAAATTTATTTTTAATACTCAAAAATCAATTACTCTTTAATAAATTAATATTATTTATATTTAATTTCAAACAGTTAATTTTAATTAAATTTATAGATAAAATATTATTATCTAATGCTCAAATATTAGTATTTGGACAATTTTTAGATATTGTACAAGCTATTACACCAGTACCACTACCTAAATCTAATATATTTAATAAATTTTCTTTTTTAATTAATTTAATAACATAATCTACCATATATTCAGTTCCTAATCTAGGTATAAAGATATCAGGATAAATTATATATGAAATATTTAAAAAATAATATTTATTTAAAATATAAGCAATTGGTTCACCTCTTAATCTCCTTATTAAAAATAAATTTAAATATTCTATATTTTTTAAGCTCAATTTAAAATTAATATTAATTTCTATTCAAATACGATCTTTTTTTAATAAAAATTCTATAAATATATAACATTCTTTATATATATATAAATTAGTTTTGCTATATAAACAAACTTTATTTAATCAATTTTTAATTTTCATAAAATTAATTATTATTTAAATTATTTAATAAGGAATTTAATAATAAATCTAAATTACCATTTAAAATTTTATCTAATGAATATATATTTAAATTTATTCTATGATCTGTTACTCTATTTTGAACAAAATTATAAGTTCTATTTCTATCATTTCTAAATCCTGTACCTAACAAATTTTTCTTTTTAATACTATTTTCTTTATTAATTTTATTAACTTCTAAATTATAAATACGAGACTTTAATACTTCTAAAGCTTTAGATTTATTTTTATGTTGAGATCTTTCCTGTTGACATTCTACTATTAAACCAGTAGGAATATGAGTTATTCTAACTGCTGAATCAGTTGTATTTACATGTTGACCACCAGCTCCAGAAGATTTAAAAGTATCAATTTTAATATCTTCATTTCTAATTATAGGTAATTTAATTTTTGGTATTACAGGAATTACAGCTACTATACAAGTAGAAGTATGTATTCTACCTTTAGATTCTGTTTTAGGTATTCTTTGTACTCTATGACCACCAGACTCAAATTTTAATTTTTTATATACATATTTACCTATTATTTTACATATAATATATTTATATCCTTTACAATTATTATTATTAAAATTTATTAATTCTACCTTTCATTTCATTTTTTCACAATATTTAACATACATTTTAAATAAATCTGAAACAAATATACTAGCTTCATTACCACCTGTACCAGCATGAATCTCTAAATATATATTTAGTTTATCATTATTATCTATTTTTTTAGATAAAAAAAAATTTTCTAATTTATTTTCTAAATTTTTAATAATATTTTTTAAATTTAATTTTTCTTCTTTAATTAAAGAATATAATTCTTTATCATTATTTAACTCATCTAATAAATTTAATTCATTAATATATTTTTTATATTGATTAAAAATATTATAAATTTTTAAATTAATATTATATTCTTTAAATAAATTATAATTAAAATTATCATTTTTAATAATATTTTTATAATATAACTTATCTTTTAAATATAATAATCTTTTTTCTAATTTAAAAAATTTGATTTCTAATTCTTTTTTCATAAAATTAAATATAATTTAATTAAAAATAATATAAATTTAATATATATAAATATATATAAAAAATTTTGAATATAAATATATATATTATATATGATATAATTTAAAATAATTTATTTTATTTTAAATTTTAATATGAATATTAAATTAATAATTGGACTAGGTAATAAAAATAAAAAATTATTTAATACTAGACATAATGTAGGTATATGATTTATTAAAAAATTTTTAAAATTAAATAAAATTATTTTAAATAAAATTTACATTAAAAAAATAAAAAAAAAATTAATATTTTTATATACTCCAAATTCATATATTAATAATTGTGGAAAATTAATATTTAAAATAATAAATAAATTAAATATAAAAAGTAAAAATATATTAATAGTATACGATGACATAAATATATTACCCGGAAATTGTAAAATTCAAAATAATATTAATAAAATAAGCACACATAATGGTATTAAAAATATTATAAAATATATTAAAAAAAATAATTTCTACAAATTAAGAATTGGTATAGGTAAACCTAAAAATAATAATTTAAATAATTTTGTGATATCTAAACCAAATAAATTAGAAAAAAATTTAATTAAAAAATCAATTAAAAAATGTATATTTTATATAAAAAAATTAATTAAATATAATAATTTAAATAAAATACAAAATTCAATTAATAAAAAAATTATATAAATATTTAAAATGTTTAAAAAAATAAATAATATATCTAATATAATAAAATATTTTAAAAATAAAACTAGAAATATAATTAATACATTAAAAATTAAAACATATATTTCAGGTAGAATTATATCTAAAAGAATTATGAAAAAAAATATTTTTTTTAATATACAAGATATAAAATCAAATATACAAATATTAGCAATAAAAAATTATTTAAGTAAAAAATATATAAAAAGAATAAATAAATCTAATATAGGAGATATAATTTATATTAATGGAATACTATTTAAAACAAAAACTAATGAATTAACAATAAAATGTTTATACTTTAAAATATTAGTTAAAATATATAAACATTTACCAGACAAATATAATAAATTAAAAAAAAAGGAAAAAAAATTTAGAAAAAGATACTTAGATTTAATAATAAATAATGAAACAAAAAATAAATTTTTATTAAGAATAAAAGTTATTTATATAATTAGAAAATATTTAAATAATAATGATTTTTTAGAAGTTGAAACACCTATGTTACATAATATACCAGGAGGAGCTATTGCAAAACCATTTATTACATATCATAATAAATTAAATACTAAAATGTATTTACGTATAGCACCTGAACTATATTTAAAAAGATTAATAATATCAGGTTTTACAAAAATATTTGAACTAAATAGAAATTTTCGTAATGAGGGAATATCTACTACACATAATCCAGAATTTACTATGATAGAAATATATAAAGCATATTCAAATTATAAAAATATGATGAATTTAACTAAAAATATTATTATATATATAATAAATAATATTTTTAAAAAAAATTTCTTAATTATAAATAAAAAAAAAATATATTTAAATAAAAAATTTAAAATAATATCAATAAAAAAATCAATATACAAATATTCCAAATATTTTAAAAATATTAAAGATTTAAATAATATAAAAATAATTAAAAAAATAGCTAAAAAACTTAAAATAAATATTAAATTAAAAAAATCAAAAATTATAGAAAAAATATTTAAATTAACTACAGAAAAAAAATTAATTAAACCTACTTTTATAATTAAACATCCTATAGAAATATCACCACTTTCTTTACAAAATAAAAAAAATAATAAAATAGCAGATAGATTTGAATTATTTATAGGAGGAATAGAAATAGCAAATGGATTTTCAGAATTAAATGATTATAAAGAACAAAAAAAAAGATTTATAAAACAAAAATTAATTAATAAAAATTATAAATATGATAAAGAATATATAGAAGCATTAAAATATGGATTACCACCTACAGCTGGTGTAGGAATAGGAATAGACAGATTATTAATGATTTTAACAAATAGTACATCAATTAAAGAAATTATATTATTTCCTATACTAAAAAACTTAAATTAATAATAAATTAAAAAATAATATTATTTTTATTAATTATATTTAATATAAATTTTTTTCTAAAAAAAATATTTAAAAATATTTCTTTATTTTTATTTAAAAAAAATTGTAATCTAAATCTTTTAGTATAAAAATTATTTATAAAATATTTATTATTATAATTATTTTTAATAAAATTATTTAAATTATATAATTCATTCTTAAAAGATAAAATATTATATTTACTAAATTTTAGTATAAAAGCTTTTCCTATTATCTTATTTTCTATACAAGAATATTTATTACCTATAATCGGAATAAATAAAATATTTTTAATTTTATAAAATAATTTTTCTAATATTATAAATAAATTTAAATATTTAAATGAAATTAAAGAAATATCATTTAATAAATTTTTATTATAATCCATACCAAATGTTTTAATTTCTAAATTTATTAAAGATATATCACAAATATCTTTCCTAGAAATATTTAAATTAATATATTTTTCAATTAAATTACCTATATAACCTTTATTTAATCTATCAATATTATTAATTTTATTTCCAATATTATTAATTAAATCATAAATATATAAACCATAAATATTATCTAAAAAATTTAATATATATTTTTCTAATAGATTTAACATATATATAATAATAAAATAAAATTTTTAAAAAATAAATAATATAATAAAAAATTTTATTATAAATATAATTATAAATATTTATTAAAATAAATATTATATCTATAATATTTAATTAAAAATTTTTATAAAAAATATTAATAATTTAATGAATATATTACTAAAATATATAAATTTAAATATAAAATTTTAAATTATTAATAATTTATATATTTAAATATATAATTAATACTTTAAAATATAATTAATATAATTTTAAAATATTTAAAATTTATAATTTTATATATAATATTAATATATTATTAATATTTTATTTTTAAATTATTTAAATATTTATAATATTTATAAAATCACAATTTATAAATATATAATAATTTTATAATTTAATATATTAAATTTTTTTAAAAAATAATATATTATATATAAATTGAAATATTAAATATATAATATAAATTTATAATAAAATTATATAATAAATTTAAAAGGATAAAATATTGAAAATATTAATTATAATATGCATGCATGGTAAATTAGCTATAGAAATATTAAAAACTATTGAATTAATAATAGGTAAACAATCAAATACATTTGCAATAAAATTTTTAACAGGAGAAAATACAGATAATATAATTAATAAATATAAAAAATGTATAAAAAAATCAAATATTAAAAAAATAATTTTCTTTGTAGATATATTAGGAGGAAGTCCTTTTAATGCTGCAAATAATATTCTTAATACTAATAAAAAAATAAAAGGAGAAATTATATCAGGAACAAATATACCTATGTTATTAGAAGTATTCATGTGTATTAAAGAAAATAATAAAATATATAAATTAGTTAACATAGCAATAAAAAGTGGTAAAAAAGGTATAAATAGTACAACATTTAATATAAAAAAAAAAGACACAAATAATATGAAAATAATGCTAACAAGAATAGATGATAGATTAATACATGGACAAGTATGTACTGGTTGAAGTAAAGAACTAAAAATATCAAGAATAATAGTAATTAATGATAAAATATATAAAGATCCAATAAGAGTTAAATTACTTAAACAAGTATCTCCACCAAGTATAAATTCTCATGTAGTTAATATAAATAAATTTATTAAAGTATATAATAATCCAAAATATAAAAACGATAAAGTATTACTTTTATTTACAAATCCAAAAGATATATTAAAAACTATAAAAAAAGGGTTAATAATAAAATCTATTAATATAGGAGGAATGTCATATAAAGAAGGAAAAATACAAATAACAGATGCAATTTCTGTAAATAAAAAAGATATAAAATCATTTTATGATTTAAATAAAATGAATATAGAATTAGAAATAAGAAAGGTACCTAATAATAAAAAAATAAATTTAATAAATATATTAAATAATATAAAAAATTAATTAGGAAAAAAAATGGAAATAACATCATTTAAATTAATATTAATTTTTTTAATAAGCTCATTAATAGGTATAGAATCAATATTAGACCAATTTCAATTACATAGACCATTATTATCATGTACATTAATTGGTTTAATACTAGGAAATATAAAAATAGGTATAATGATAGGTGGAACATTAGAAATAATGTCTTTAGGATGAATAAATATAGGAGCTGCTATTTGTCCAGATATAGCATTAGCTTCTATAATATCTACATTATTAGTTATAATAGGTAAACAAAGTATAGGATCAGGAATTACTTTAGCTATACCAATAGCAGCAATTGGACAAATATTAACAATAATTATAAGAAGTATATGTATAAGTTTTCAACATTTAGCTGATAAAATAATTGAAAATAATAAAAATACTATATATATATCATATATACATATAATCGCTTTAATACTTCAAGCTTTAAGAATATCTATACCTGTACTTATATTTTGTTATTCTATGAAAACTGAAACTATAAAAAATTTTTTAAATATAATACCTGATTTTATAACTAAAGGATTAAATATATCTAGTAATATTATAGTTACTATAGGTTATGCAATGGTAATAAATATGATTAAAGAAAAATATTTAATGCCATTTTTTTATTTAGGATTTATAATTGCAGGTTCAACCTCTTTTAATTTGTTATCATTAGGTATAATAGGTTTAATTTTATCAATATTATATATACAATTATCACCTAAATATTATGAATTTAAATATATAAAAAATAATAAAAATAATAAAAATAATATTAAAGATAATGAATTAGATTAAATCAAATATAAAATTATGAAAAATAATATTAAAATTACTAAAACAGATATTAATAAAGTATTTATACGTAGTATTTTATTACAAGGATCATGAAATTTTGAAAGAATGCAAGCTTTAGGGTTTTGTTATTCTATATTACCTATATTAAATAAATTATATAAAAATAATAATTTTAAAAAAAAAAAAGCTTTTAAAAGACACTTAGAATTCTTTAATACACATCCATATATGGTATCACCTATACTTGGAATAATAATAGCTATGGAAGAAGAAAAATCTAAATATAATAAAATAAAATCAAGTTATATTAAAAATATAAAAATAGGATTAATGGGTCCATTAGCAGGTATAGGTGATCCAGTTTTTTGAGGAACAATAAGACCTATGCTATCTGCTATAGGTTCTAGCTTAGCTATAAACGGAAGTATAATAGGTCCTATATTTTTTTTTATATCATTTAATTTAATAAGATTATCAACTTTATATTATGGATTACATTATGGTTATACAAAAGGAATTAATATAATTAAAGAATTAAATAAAAATTTTTTAAAAAAAATAACAGAAGCATCTTCTATATTAGGATTATTTGTATTAGGTGCTTTAGTAAATAAATGAACTAAAGTTACAACACCAATCATAATAACACATTTTATAAAAAATGGTAAAAATATTAATGTTAAATTACAAGATATGTTAGATAATCTAGTACCTGGAATAATTCCTCTTTTATTAACATTAATATGTATGTGATTATTAAATAAAAAAATTAATCCTTTAATATTAATGTTTTTATTATTATTATTAGGAATATTTAGTAATTATTTTAAAATATTATCTTAAAATTTAAATAAAAAATATGAATATTTTAGATAAAACTGAAAAAAAAGTAAAAGAAGTATTTAAATGTATAAGAAATAAATATAATGATATATCAAAAGATGAAAATTTAAAAAATAAAACAAAACAATATATAAATAATTCAAATAAAATAATAAATGAAATATTTAACTTTACAAAAAATAATATTAAAAAAAAACCTATTACATCTATAATGTTATCATTAACTTTAGGATTAATAATAGGATATATATTAAAAAAAAAATAAAAATATACCCATATATATATATATTTAAATATATGGGTATAAATAAATTTTAAATATTAAAAAAATATTTTTAAAAATTAAAATTATAAATAAGAAAAAATTTTAAAAAATTTATTTTAAAATATATAATTAATAAAAAAATTTTAAAAATATTAAAATTTTTAAAAAAATAATATAAAAACTAAATGAATAATATAAAAAAAAAGATTAAAGAAATTGATATAGAAAATGAATTAAAAAAATCATATATTAATTATGCAATGTCTGTAATTATAGGAAGAGCTTTACCAGATATAAGAGATGGATTAAAACCTGTACATAGAAGAATATTATACGCTATGTTTATCTTAAAAAATGTACATAATAAACCATATAAAAAATCTGCAAGAATAGTAGGAGATGTAATTGGTAAATATCATCCACATGGAGATAATGCAGTATATGAATCCATAGTAAGAATGGCACAAAATTTTTCTATGAGATATCCACTAATAGATGGACAAGGAAATTTTGGGTCAATAGATGGAGATAAAGCTGCAGCTATGAGATATACAGAAATAAGAATGTCAAAAATAACAAAAGAATTTTTAAAGGATATAGAAAAAAAAACAATAAACTTTTTTCCTAATTATGATTCTACTGAAAAAATACCAGAAATATTACCTACTAAAATACCTAATATTTTAATTAATGGAACAACAGGAATAGCTGTTGGTATGGCAACTAATATACCTCCTCATAATATATGTGAAGTAATGAATGCATTTATAAAATTTATGAATAACAAAAATTTAAGAACTAAAGAACTAATGAAATATATTAAAGGACCTGATTTTCCAACTGGAGGTATTATAGAAGATAATAATGGTATATATAATGCATATAAAACAGGTAAAGGAAATATAAAAATAATAGCAAAAATAAATATTGAAAATAATAATATAAATAATAAAAAAAATATAATAATTAATCAATTACCATATCAAACTAATAAATCTAAAATAATTAAAAAAATTATAGAATTAATGAAAGATAAAATAATAAATGAAATAAAAAATATAAGAGATGAATCTGATAAAGATGGAATGAGAATAGTTATAGAAGTTAAAAAACATATTAAAAGAAAAATATTAATTAATAAATTAATAAAATTAACTAATTTAAAAATATCTTATGGAATTAATATAGTAGCTTTATATAAAAATAAACCTAAAATATTAAATTTAAAAAAAATTATTAAAATATTTATAAAACATAGAAAAAATATAATTAAAAAAAAAATAATATTTAAATTAAAAAAAATTAAAAAAAAATTACATATATGTGAAGGATTATTAATTTGTTTATATAATATTAAAAAAATACTTAATATTATAAAAGAATCAAATAATAAAAAATTAGCTATAAAAAATATAATTAAAAAAAAATGAAAAATATATAATAAATTAAAAAATTTATTAAATAAAAAAAATAAATACAAATTTTCAATTAAACAAATTAATAATATTTTAAAATTAAGTTTAATAAAATTAAATAAACAAGAAAACCAAAATATATATATAAAATATAAAAAAATAATAAAAAAAATAAAAAAATTTAATAATATATTAAATAATAAAAATTTAATAAATAACATAATTAAAAAAGAATTTATATATATAAAAAATAAATTTGGTGATAAAAGAATTACTAAAATTATAAAAAATACAAAAATATTAAAAACTAAAGATATAATTAAAAAAGAAAAAATTATTATAATTTTATCTAAACTAGGATATATAAAATATAAAAAATTATATAAATTAAAAATAAAAAATAAAGGTAGAATGGGAAAAAATATAATAAAATTAAAAAATGAAGACTATGTAAATAATATGATAATTACTGATACACACAAAAATTTACTATTATTTACAAATACTGGAAAAATATTTTATTTAAAAATATTTAAAATATTAAATTTTACTAAAAATCCTAGAGGAAAACCATTAATAAATTTTATTAATATATTAAAAAATGAAAATATAAATTATTTAATGTCAGTAAATATTAAAAAAATAATAAATAAATATATAATTTTAATAACTAAAAAAGGATTAATTAAAAAAATTAAATTAAATAAAATTAATATAAAAAGAAAAAAAGGAACTAATATAATAAATCTTAAAAATAATGATAAAATAATTAATACACATATAACTAATGGAAAAAATCAAATTATGTTATTTACTAAATATGGTAAAACAGTAAGATTTTTAGAAAAAAATATTAGAAATATGGGTAAAAACGCATATGGAATAAAAGGTATAAAATTATCTAATAAAGATAAAGTAGCATCATCACTAATAATAAAATATAAATATACTAAAGGATATGTAATATTAATTACAAAAAATGGTTATGGTAAAAAAACATGTATAACAGAATTTCCTATAAAATCAAGAGCTATTAAAGGTTTAATTTCAATAAAAATAAATAATAAAAATAGTTTTATAATTAAAGCAATATATACTACAAACAAAAATAAAAAACAACAAATATTAATAATAACTAATAAAGGAAATATATTAAGAATTTATACTAAAAATATAAATATATTTAAAAGAAATACACAAGGAATAATTTTAATAAAATTAAAAAATATAGAAAAAGTAATACAATGTGAAAAAATATAAAAATATTTAATTAAATTAATATAATTTATATTTTTTATAATACATGTACAGAAATAGTATTACTTATACCACCATTAGAAACTAAAGCTCCTGAAACCATTATAATTATATCACCTACTTTAGCATAACCATTAGATATTAACAATTCTTTACCAATAATATAAAAATCATCAGTTGAATTAATATTTTTAACTAAATAAGATATTACTCCTCTTATTAATATCAATTGTCTACATATAATTTCACTATCAGTTAAAGCTAAAATTAATGATTTAGGAAAATATTTTCTTATAAATTTAGGAGATTTACCTCTTTTAGTATAAACTAAAATTAACTTACATTCTAATTTTTTTGATATATCTACAGAACTTTTACATACTGCTTCACTAATAGGTATATATTTATCTTCTTTATAATTTATATTAAACTTATTTAAAGAATAATCAGCTCTTTTACAAATCATTGACATAATTTTAACACATTCTATAGGATACTTACCTTTAGCACTTTCACCAGAAAGCATAACAGCATCTGTCCCATCTAAAATAGCATTAGCTATATCACCTGCTTCAGCTCTAGTAGGTCTAGGATTATTTATCATAGACTCTAACATTTGAGTAGCTGTAATAACAATTTTTCTTGAAATATTACATTTTTTAATCATTTTTTTTTGAGCAAATATAACATCTTCAACAGGTATTTCAACTCCCAAATCACCTCTAGCTACCATAATTCCATCAGATACATTTAATATTTTATCAAAATTCCTTAATCCTTCATTATTTTCTATTTTAGAAATAATTTGTATATTATTACCATTATTATTATCTAATATTTTTCTTATTTGTAAAACATCTTCACTTGTTCTAACAAATGAAGCAGCTATAAAATCAATATTATTTTTACATCCAAATATTATATCATTTTTATCTTTTTCAGATAAATAAGGTAAATTTATATTTATCTCTGGTAAATTAATACCTTTATTTTCACCTAAAAAACCACTATTTAATATTTTACAAATTACTTCATTATTTAATTTACCTATTACCTTCATAGAAATCAAACCATCATCAATTAATATTAAATTTCCTATATTTATATCATTAAAAAAATTATCATAAGAAATAGATACTTTCTTATTATTTCCAATAAATTTTTTATTATTACAAACAAATGTAAAAATATTACCCTTTTTTAAAAATACTTCTTTAGAATTATATAATTTTAATGTACGAATTTCAGGACCTTTAGTATCTAAAATAATAGCGATTCTTTTTTTTGTTAACTTACTAGCTTTTCTTAAATTTAAAATATAATTTTCATAATTATTATAATTTCCATGAGAAAAATTTAATCTAGCTACATCCATACCATTATTTAATAAATTTATAATTATATCTTTAGAACAACTTGAAGGACCTATTGTACAAACAATTTTAGTTTTCTTCATATATAAAAATATTTTTAATATATATAATTAATAATAAATGCGTTCTAGTGGAATTGAACCACTGACTTCCATCACGTCAAAATGGCACTCTACCTCTGAGTTAAGAACGCTTAAAAATAAATAAAAGAAAATATTAATATTTATACATTATTATATAATAATATATAAATTAATTCAATTTTAAATAATTATAAAAAATAAAATGAAAAAAAATATTATATATGATTTATATAAAAGAAAACTTATAAAACAAATATCAAATAAAAATTTAATAAATAATATAAATATTGAAGATATTAAAATATATTGTGGTTTCGATCCTACTTATGATAGCCTTCATATAGGACATTTATTATTATTAATTACATTAATAAGATTTAAAAAATATAAATATAATATAACTATAATATTAGGAGAAATAACAGCGTATATAGGTGATCCAAGTTTTAAAAAAAATTATAGAAAAAAAATAAATAAAAAAAAAATAAATAATTTTAAAAAAAAAATAACAAAACAAATTAATAATATATTAAATAATAAAAATAAAAAAATTAAAATAATATCTAATAAAAAATGATTTAAAAAAATAAAACTAATTAATTTTTTAAATAAGATAGGAAAATATTTTAAAATAAAATACTTATTAAATAAAGATTTAATAAATAAAAGAAATAAAAAATATGGTATAAATTTTAAAGAAATAACATATAATTTATTACAAAGTTATGATTTTTATTTATTATTTAAAAAATATAATATTAATTTACAAATAGGAGGATCAGATCAATGAGGAAATATTACATCAGGGATATATTTAATAAAAAAAAAATATAATAAAAAATCATATGGTTTAACAATACCATTAATAACTGATAAAAAAGGAAAAAAATTAGGAAAATCAAAAAAAAATAATATTTGATTAGATGAAAACAAAACTACTCCATTTGAATTTTATCAATTTTGATTAAATATAAAAGATGATAAAATATATATTTATTTTAAACAATTTACATTTTTAAATATTAAAAAAATTAAAAAATTATTTAAAACAAATAATATAAATAAAAATAAACAAATATTTGCTAAATATATTACAAAATTAGTTCATGGTAAAAAAGAAACTAAAAAAGCTATTTTTGTTTCAAAATATTATTTTTATAAATTTAATAAAATAACATTAAAAATTCTAAATAAATTATATAAAATAAATATACCAAAAATAAAATTAAATAAAAAATATACAAATATTAAAAAAATTTTAATGAAATTAAGAATATCAAATTCAAAATCAAACTCACATAATTTAATTATAAATAAATCAATTAATATAAATAAAAAATTAATTAATGATACAAATTTAAAAATTAAAAAATATAATAGATTATTTAATAAATATACAATTATATCTAAAGGGAAAAAAAAATTTTATTTAATTTACTGAAAATAATATATTAATTATATTTCCTTTTTTATTAAAATCTTAAAATAAAAAAGGAAATAATAATTTAAATTAAATTAAATTTTTAATAAATTTATTATTATTTAAAAACTTAAATTGAGATATACCTTTAAATAAATTTTTACCTATATTTTCCTCAATTCTTATTAATCTATTATATTTACAAGTTCTTTCTGATCTACTAATAGATCCACATTTAATCTGTCCACTATTAGTACCTACTGATAAATCAGATATTGATGTATCTTCAGTTTCTCCAGAACGATGTGAAATAATAAATGAATAATTATTATTTTTAGCTAAATTAATACAATTTAAAGTTTCTGTTAAAGTACCAATTTGGTTAGGTTTTATTAGTATTGAATTAGCAATATTATTTTCTATACCTTTATTTAATAAATTTGTATTAGTTACAAATAAATCATCACCTACTATTTGAACTTTATCACCTAATACACTAGTTAAATATATAAATCCATCTCAATCTTTTTCACTTAAAGGATCTTCAATTGAAATTATAGGATACTTATCAATTAATATATTTAAATATTCTGTAAACTCATAAAAAGTATATTTTTTATTTTCACTATTTAAATAATATAATTTATTTTTACTATTATAAAATTCAGAAGCTGCACAATCTAAAGCTAGAAAAACATCCTTACCTAAAACATAATTAGATTTATCTATAGCTTCACATATTAAAATTATAGCTTCTTCATTATTATTTAAATTAGGAGCATAACCACCTTCATCTCCTATTAAAATATTTTTATTATTAATTTTTAATATATTACCTAAATTATGAAATATTTCTGAACACATTCTTATACATTTACTAAAATTTTTTGATCCAATTGGAAATATCATAAATTCTTGAATATCTAAATTATTATCAGCATGACAACCTCCATTTATTATATTCATCATTGGTATAGGTAAACAATATTCACTATTACTAATTTTAGAAATATAAGCATAAAATGGTAAATTTAAATATTTAGCACAAGTTTTAGCTACAGATAATGAAACAGCTAAAATAGAATTAGCACCTAATTTAGATTTATTTAAAGTACCATCTAAATCTATCATAATATTATCTATATTAGATTGATCTAAAATATTTAATCCAACTATTTTTTTAGAAATAATATTATTAATATTTTTAATTGAATTAATAACACCTTTTCCTAAATATCTTTTATTATCATTATCTCTCAATTCTAAAGCTTCATTAACTCCAGTAGATGCACCTGAAGGAACTATAGCTTTTGAACTAATACCATTTTCTAAATAAGTTTCAACTTCTACTGTAGGTCAACCTCTAGAATCTATTACCTCTCTAGATATAATTTTAAATATTTTACACATAAATATACCTATTAATTAATATTATAAATATAATAATATAACATTAATTTTAATAATAATTAAATAAAAATATAAAATTATTTGATTTTATATAAATAAATGATATAATATTATTATCGCGGAGTAGAGCAGTATGGTAGCTCATCGGGCTCATAACCCGAAGGTCGTTGGTTCAAATCCAACCTCCGCAATATTTTAGTTTAAATTTTTAATAAAAATTTAATAAAATAAATTAATATTATTAAAAATAAAGTTACTTTTATAATATAACAAAATAAATTTAAAAATATATAAAATATTCAATATATCAATAAATATAAAATAATATCATAAAATATTATACTTATATTTAAATTAATAATATTCTTATAAAAAAATAAAAAAAATATATAATAAAATTTATTTAAAAATCAATAAGTTAAAACTAATAATAATATATTTTTATAAAAAAAATTTTTATCAAATAAAAAAAATAAAAAAGTTAAATAAAATAAATTCATAATATTTTAATTAATTAAATAAAAATTAACTAATAATAAATTTTATATAAATATAAACCATTAGGTTTAATTAAATTAAATTTATAATAATTTTTGTTTTTATAAATTAAAAATTTATTAAATCAATTTACAGAATGTTTCTTTATACCAACAAGTAAAATACAACTTATAATATTTCTAACCATATGATATAAAAATGAATTTGCTTTAATATCAAAAAAAATATATAAACCTTTTTTAAATATATTAAAGTGAAAAATATATTTAATATTATTTTTTGATTGACAACCAGAAGATTTAAAAGAACTAAAATCATTAATACCTAATAAAATTCTAGAAGCTTTTAACATTAAATCAATATTTAATTTAATTTTAAAATTTAAAACTAAATTATATAATATACTTGAACCTAAAAAAGAATTTAATATAACATATATATATCTCCTAGCTATTACATTATGTCTTGCATGAAAATAATTTGATATATATTTAACTGACTTAAAACAAATATCTTTAGGTAAATTATAATTAGAAATAACTAATCAATCTTTCTCACTTTTATATATATTAGTATCAAAATGAAACATTTGACCTATACTATGTACACCTATATCTGTTCTACTAGCACAAAATATTTTAATTTTACTTCTAGAAATTTTTGTTAATATACTTTCAATTATTCCTTGTATAGTTAATTTTTTTTTATAATTTGATTGACTTTGAAAACCATTATAATTACTACCATTATATTCTACACAAACTAATAATCTATAAAATTTTTTATTAAATAACATCTTAATTAATACTACGTAAAAATTTTTTATTATTATAACGCAAATAATATAATTTAGATTTTCTAAATTTTTTAATTCTTTTAACTATTATATTATTAATTATTGGAGAATATAATTGAAATATTCTTTCTACACCTATACCATGAGATAATTTTCTTAATATAAAAGAAGTATTTAAACCTTTATTTCTTTTAGAAATTACTAAACCTTCAAAAGACTGAATTCTTTTTTTATTTCCTTCAATTACTCAAATTTTTACTTCTAAAAAATAACCTGTACTAAAAAAAGGAAAATTTTTTAACATTTGTTTTTTTTCTATATAATTAATTATTTTATTTTTCATATATTTTTTTAAATAAATAAGATTTCTTTTTTAAAGTATTTTTAAAAGAATTTTTAATTCTTCATTTATAAATTTTTTTATGATTTCCAGATAATAATACACTAGGAACTTTCATACTATTAAAAATTTTTGGTCTAGTATAATTAGAACAACTTAATAAACCACCATTAAAATTAAATGAATCATAATTATTAGAAAAATTATTTATAATTCCAGGTAAATTTCTTACTAATATATCAATAATTACTAAAGATGAAATTTCTCCACAACTAATAATATAATCTCCTATTGATAATTCAAAATCAACATATTTATTTATTATTCTTTCATCTATTCCACTATAACGACCACATATAAAAATTATAGATTTATATTTTAATAATTTAATTAAAATATTATTATTGATAATATCTCCCTGAGGTGATAAATAAATTATACAATAATTATCAGATATATTTTTAGCTTTATTAATAGATAAATATAAAGGTTCAGGTTTAATAAGCAAACCAGGGCCACCTCCATAAATTTTATCATTTATATTTTTATCATTTTTTTTTAAATATAATCTAGGATTAAAAAAATTAAATATTACAATATTATTTTTAATAGCTTTACTTATTAAACCATTATTAAAAACAGATTTAAAAAAATTAGGATTAAAAGTAATTATATTTATATACATATTTAAATAATAATATTAATAATAATATAAAAATTAACATTTTAATAAATTTTTATAATTTTTAATTAAATAATTTACTCTAGAAGATATTCTAGCACCATTTTTAATTCATAAATTAAATTTTTCTAAATCAATTGAAATACTATTTTTATTATTTAATGATAAAAAAGGATTATAAAAACCTATTTTTTCTATAAATTTAGCATTTCTAAATCTTCTATTATCAGAAACAGTAATATGATAAAAAGGCTTTTTTTTTCTACCATAACGAGATAATCTTATAATTACCATACAATATCCATTTTAAAAATTAATTAATTTAAAAAATTAAAATAGTGGGAAAGGGATTTGAACCCTTGATACTTTTATTATTAAGTATACATACTTTCCAAGCATGCTCTTTAAACCACTCAGACATCCCACTTTTAATAATATATTATACTATAAAATATTTAAAATTTTAACTAAAATTTTTGACAAAACAATATATAAAAGATATAATATTTAAATATATTCCTCTGTAGTTCAGTTGGTAGAACAACGGACTGTTAATCCGTATGTCACTGGTTCGAATCCAGTCGGAGGAGATTAAATATTTTTATTATTAAATTCATTAGAATTTTTTTGAATAAAAGATTTTCTTAATTTTACATTATCCCCCATTAAAATCTTAAATAAATTATCAGAACTTTTTAAATTATATAAATTAATTCTTAATAAGAATCTATTTTTAGGATTCATAGTAGTATCTCATAATTGATCAGGATTCATTTCTCCTAAACCTTTATAACGTTGAATATAAATTTTATTACTATTTTTTTTTAAAACAAAATTAATTATATCTAATATACTATTAAAAGAATATTTTTTATTTTTTAAAAAAATATATACTTTTTTATTATTTTTTAAAAAATTAAAATTTTTACCTAAATTTATAATATTTAAATAATTTTTTTTAAAAAAATTATTTTTTAAAATAATATTTTCATTATTAAAACCATTACATATTTTAAAATTAAAACCATAAAAAATACTACTTTTAAATATTGTATTACAATTAACTTTTATATTTAAATTATTATTATTAATATATAATAAAAAATCATTTAACCAAATATTACATTTTTTAAAATTATTACTAATTTTAATAAATTTAAAAAACATTAATCTATCAAATAAAAAATTTTTAAATTTATTTTTATAATTATTAAAATATTTAATTTTTTTAATATAAATTAAAATTAAATTTATTAAATTTTTATAACTTAATAAAATATTTTTTGCCTTATCATAAATATTTATATTTTTAAAACTAAATAAAATTTTATATTTTAATAAATCATTTTCATTATTAATATAAAATATACTTTTATTACTTTGTATTCTATATAAAGGAGGTTTAGCAATATATAAATTACCATTAATTATTAACTGTTTCATATATCTATAAAAAAATGTTAATAATAATGTACGAATATGAGCTCCATCAACATCAGCATCAGTCATTATAATTATCTTATTATATCTTAATTTATTTATATCAAAATTATTATTATCTATTCCACAACCTAAAACAGAAATTAAAATATTAATTTCATTAGATGACAATATTTTTTCTAAACTAGTTTTTTCTACATTTAAAATTTTACCCTTTAATGGTAAAACAGCTTGATTTAATCTATTTCTACCTTGTTTAGCAGATCCACCAGCTGAATCACCTTCAACCAAAAAAATTTCTGAATATAAAGGATTTTTTTCTTGACAATCAGCTAATTTATTAGAAATATTTAATAAATCTAAATTAGATTTTTTTTTAGATATTTCCTTAAATTTTTTTATAGATTCTCTAATTTTATAAGAATTAATTATTTTATTAATAATTAATTTAGCATCAATAGGATTTTCTAATAAAAAATCATATAAATATTTTATAACAGAAGACTCTACAAAACTTTTAATTTCTGAAGAAATTAATTTATCTTTAGTTTGAGAAGAAAATTTAGGATCAAAAAATTTAATAGAAATTATAGCATATAAACCTTCTTGTGTATCTTTTCCTATAACATTAAGTTTATTTTTTTTTTTAAAAAATTCATTATTTATATAAAAATTTATAGTACGAGTAACTGCAGATTTAAAACCTATTAAATGAGTTCCACCATCTATTTGAGGAATATTATTAGTAAAACATAAAATAGAACAATTAGAATTATCTAATCAACAACTAGATACTTCTAATGATATATTATTTTTATTATAATAAAAATAAAATTTTTCATTATTTATAACTACTTTATCTCCTATTAAATAATTTAAAAATGACTTTAGCCCTCCTTTGTTTTTAAATAAAACAGACTTATTAATTCTTTTATCATATAAACTAATATTTAAACCATTATTTAAATATGATAATTCATTTAATCTTTTAAATAAAACAGAATATTTAAATTTTAAAGAATTTTTAAAAATAATTTTATCAGGCCAAAATCTTATATAAGTACCATTTAATTTAGTTTTACCAATTATACATAATTTTGATAAGGGTACTCCATATTTATATTTTTGATAAAAAACTTGATTATTTCTATAAATTTTTAATATTAATTTTTCTGAAAGAGCATTAACTACAGAAATACCAACACCATGTAAACCTCCAGAAATTTTATAAGAAATATTATCAAACTTTCCACCAGCATGTAAAACTGTCATAATTAATTCAGCTGCAGATATCTTTTCTTCTTTATGAAAATCAACAGGTATGCCTCTACCATCATCTAAAACAGAAATAGAATTATCACTATATATTTTTACAAAAATATTTTTACAAAAACCTGATAAGGATTCGTCTACAGAATTATCAATAACTTCAAAAACCATATGATGTAAACCTGTACCATCATCAGTATCACCTATATACATACCAGGACGTTTTCTTACTGCATCTAAACCTTTTAAAACTTTAATACTAGAAGAATTATAAGAATTATCTAATGACATATTTATCTCTATAACAAAATTTTAAAAATAATTAATTTTATAAATTAATAGGCATTACCATATATATTATATATTTATTTTTAGTATCATCAATTTTAATTATCGAATCACTATTTTTAAAATAAAACCTTATTTTTAATGAATTTTTTATAACATTTAATATATCTAATATAAATTTAACATTTAAATTAATTTTAAAAGAATTACCTATATAATTAACACATATAATATCCTTAATTTCATCAGAAAATGTATTATTAGAATAAATTTTTAAAATATTTTTTTTTAAAGTTAAAGTAACATAATTAAAAGAATAACTACTAATTATAGAAGATCTTAATAAAGAATTTCTAAAATCTTTTATATTTAAATCTATATAATTATAATTACTTTTAGTTAAATATAAAATTTTTTTATAATCTGGAAAATCTCCATCTATTAAACTAGAATATATTATAAAATTTTCAAAACTAATTTTGATAATATTTTCATTAATTTCTAAAATAATTTTTTTATTCTCATTAAATAAATCTAATAATTTATATAATTCTACAACCAATTTCTTAGGTAATATAAAAAAAAAATTATTTTTATTAAAATTTATTATTAAATTACTATTGTTACAAACCTTATAAATAGATAAACGATAACTATCAGTTGTAACAAAATAAAAAGTATCATTAATATATTCAATTAACATACCATTTAAATAACAATGAATATCATTATTACCTATAGAAAAATAAATTGAATTTACTATATCTTTAAATAAAAATGAAAATATAATAAATTTATATTTAAAATTAAATTGATTTTTATTTAATATAGGAAAATCCGATGAGGGTAAAATTGATAAACATAATACACTATTTAAACAAAAAATTTTTATTTTATTATTATATAACTTAAATAATAAATCACTATCTTTAGGAAAAGTTTTACATATATCATATAATTTTCTAATATTAACTGTAATATCTCCTTTATTTAAAATATTTTTTTTTGATAAAAATAACTTATATCCTATTTCTATATCTAAATTAGTAACTGTTAAAAATAAAAAATTTTTATTTAATGATAATAAAATATTAGATAAAATAGGGTTTTTAGGATTAATTGATACAAAACTATTAAATTTAGATAAAAGTTTAATTAATTTTTTTTTTTTTATTATAAATTTCATTTTTATTATAAATAATAAGTTTAATTAATTTATTAATTTCTAATTTAACTTTATAATTATTTACATATAATCTTTTAATTTTATTATAAGAATATAAAATATAAGAATTACTTAAACCACCAAAATATAATCCTAATTTTATTAAACTATAATTCGTTAATTTTTTACTTATAGCTATAGATACTTGTCTAGCTCATACAAAAGATTTATAACGATATTTAGATAATAAATTATTAATAGTTATATTATAATATTTACAAATAATTTTCTGTATATTATATATTTTAATATTTATATTACTATTATTAATATAAATAAATTCATATAACATATTCTTAATAAAATTAATATTTATTTTATATAAATAATTAAGATTAATAGAATTTATATATATAATATATAATATATTTTCTAATTTATTAAAATTTAAATTTAAATATTTAGATATAAAAAATAATATTTTTTTATCTAAATTAAAACTTATATTTTTACATTTATTAACTAAAAATTTATATCTTAAATTTGAATTAGAATTATTAATTTTAATAGAAAAAAAATTATAATATAATTTAGAAATTATTTTATTATTTATACCATTTAACTTATTTATATTAAACCTAGAAGTTAAAACTATAAATTTATTATAATTTAATAAAAAATTTAATATATTTAAAAACTCATTTTGAATATATTTATAATTATATAAAAATTGTATATCATCAATTAAAAAAATAGAAATAGATTTTAAATAAAAAATAAAATCTTTAATTAAATCATTATATAAAAAATATTTAATTTTATTTAATAAAATTTTCATATTTATATATAAAACATTCCTTTTATAATTATATAAATAATTAATTCTATTTCCTATAGAATTTAATAAATGAGTTTTACCTAAACCAGTATTTGAATAAATTAATAAATATTTAAAATTATTAAAAAAATTACATATTTTTATAGAACTTTTATATGCTAAAATATTACAATTATTACATATAAAATTATTAAAATTATATTTTTTAAATAAATTACAATGATTAAATTCTTTAAAATTATATAAATTATTTTTATATTTATTATTATTAAAATAATAATAATTTGATTTTAAAAAATTATTAATAATATTATTTTTACTACCAATTAAAAAATTAAAAACCGGTTTTATATTTTTATTTTCTCAATATTTCAAAAAAAAATTATTTATATAATATAAATATTTATCTTTAACATAATTAATAATAAATTTATTAGGAGCATATAAATTTATAATATTATTATTAATTAATACTTGTAAAGGTAATATTCAAATATTAAATTCATATTTAGATATATATTTTTTTAATTTAAATAAACATATTTTTCATAAATTATTTGACAAAATTACCTCATATTTTAAATAAATAATTTATAATATTATATATTAATAACTATTTAAATTATAAATACTTAAATTATATTTAAAATAATATGAAAAGAACATATCAACCATCTAAAATTAAAAGAAAAAGAAAATATGGTTTTTTAAAAAGAAATTCTAAAAAAAATGGAAGAAAAATATTATCACATAGAAGATGAAAAAAAAGAAAAAAATTGTCATCATAGAAAATTTTCATTTAAAAAAAAAATGAAAATTTATAAAAAAATTAAATTAAAAAATATAAAAATATTTAAATATTTTATTTTATATTATCAATTAAATAAATTAAATTATCCTAGAATTAAAATAATAATTAAAAAAAAACAAATAAAATTATCAACATTAAGAAATAAAATTAAAAGAAAAATATATGAAAATTTTAGAATTAACCAATTTAAAATAAAAAAAATGGATTTTATATTTAATATTAATAATAGTATTACTAAAATTAGTAAAAAATTACTTAATAAATATATAAATAAAATATGAAAAATATAAATTTTTTAAAAAATTAAAATGTATTATAAAAAATTTCTTTACACATTATTAATAACATTTTTATTAATATTTATATTAAAATTTAGTGAAAATATATTTATATTAATTAATAAAAAAAACATTAAAAATAATTATAATTTAATAAATAAATATAAATATAATGAAAAAATATATAATAAAAAAAATAATATAAAATTATTTATAAAAAATAAATTAAATAAATTAACAAATTCTAATAATATATATTTAAAAAATAATAAATTATTTATTATAAATATATTTATTATATTTTTACATATAATTAATAATATTTATAAAGATTGAATAATCACAATTATAGTAATTTCAATATTAACTAAATTATTTTTATATATAATTAATAAATTTAAAAATATATACTATATTAAATATATTAATAAAAAAAAAAAAATTAAAAAAAATATAAATAATATTAAAAATATAAAAAAATTATATTCAATATATTTAATATATAATTTTTTATATAATATAATACAAATATTTATATTTATATTAATATATAAAACATTAAATAATATTAAATACAGTAAAAAATCAATATTATGATGAATAAATAATATATCAAATACTGATAAATATTATATATTACCAATATTTTTATGAATCTCTATATATTATAATTTTAAAAAAAATTTAAAAAAAAATAATAATTTTAATAATAATTATATTATAAATATAATTATATCTATAATTTTTATATATATATTTATAAAAATACCTTGTAATATATTAATTTATAACATTACTAATAATATTTTAAATATAATACAAAAATAAAAAATTTTAATAAAATATAATTAAATTATGAAATTCTTAAAAACTATAATATCACAATCGACTCCTATAGGTAATGGAGGAATAGGGATAATTAGAATATCAGGTAATCAATCTCATAAAATTATTAAAAAAATAATAGGAAAAATACCTAAAATTAGATATGCAAAATTTTGTAAATTTAAAAATAAAAAAAAAAAAATAATGGACTATGGAATAGCTATATACTATAAATCACCTAATTCTTTTACAGGTGAAGACGTATTAGAATTACAATGTCATGGAGGACAAAAAATAATTGAAATTATAATTAAAGAAATTTTAAATTTTAAAATTAAAAATATAAGATTAGCTAAACCTGGTGAATTTACTAAAAGAGCTTTTTTAAATAATAAATTAGATTTAATACAAGCAGAATCAATTAATAATATTATAAATTCAAATTCATTTAATCAAATAAATTCATCATTATTATCATTAAAAGGTAAATTTTCAAAAAAAATAAAAAATAATTTAAAATTAATAAATTATATAAATACAATAATTATTAAAGAAATTAATTTTTCTGAAAATATTTTTTCTTATAAACAATTTAAATATATAAAAAAATATATAAAAAAAATATATAAAAATATAAATAAAATATATAAAAAAAACAAACTTAATAATATTAACAAAGATGGAATTAAAATAACAATAATAGGTAAACCAAATGTAGGCAAATCAAGTTTAATGAACAAATTAACAAATAAAAATAATTCAATAATAACAAATATACCTGGTACTACAAGAGATATTATAAAAGATTATATAAATTTTAAAAATATAAATATTGAAATTTCAGATACAACAGGAATAAGAAAAACTACTAATATAATAGAAAAAATAGGAATTAATAAAACAATAAAAGAAATAAAACATTCAAAAATAATATTATTTATATTAGATGCTAAATTAGTACCTATTAAAAAAACATTTAATAAATATAATAAAATTAAAAAATATATAAATAAAAATCAAATCTTAATAATATTAAGAAATAAAATAGATTTAACAAATGAAAAATATAAAAAAATTAAAATAAATAATATTAATATAATAAATATATCAATAAAAAAAAATTTAGGTATAAATATATTAATTAAAAAAATTAAAAATAAAATAAAATATATAAATAATAATGAAAATAAATTTTATTATAATGAAAGACATAAATATTTACTTAATAAAAACATTAAAAATATTAAAAATATTTTAAAACATATTAAAAA
Organism: Candidatus Stammera capleta; assembly: GCA_015134355.1. Taxonomy (GTDB): domain Bacteria; phylum Pseudomonadota; class Gammaproteobacteria; order Enterobacterales; family Enterobacteriaceae; genus Stammera; species Stammera capleta_L. The sequence goes on along the minus strand of CP043978.1, from coordinate 232,952 downwards.
TATTAAAAAAAAAAATATTAAATATATTAATTTAGATCTAATATCACAAAAATTATTAATTTCACAAAAATTATTAAATTGTATATTAGGTATTAAAAAATCTATATCAAATAAAATAATTAATAATATATTTAAAAATTTTTGTATAGGAAAATAAATAACTTCTAATATTTAAATAAAAAAAAATTAATGAAATATATTAATATTAAAATTAAAAATACTTTAAATAATAAAAGATTAGATATTAGTATAAAATATTTACTCAATAATAAATATTCTAGAAATAAAATAATAAATTTAATAAAAAATAAAAATGTTTCTATTAATAATAAAATAATTATAAAACCAAGTAAAATAATAAAAAAAAATGATTTAATTAATATATTTATTAAAAATAATATAAAAAAATATCTACCATATAAAAAATTAATATTAAACAAAATATATGAAGATAAAGATATTTTAATAATTAATAAAAATAAAAATACTGTTATACATCCTGGACATGGTAATACAAATAATACTATTATGAATTCATTAATTTATTATTATAATTCAAATTCTAATATACCTAGATATGGAATAATACATAGATTAGATAAAGATACTACTGGTATTTTAATAATATCTAAAAATATAAATAGTTATATAAAACTTAAAAAAAAAATAAAGGAAAAAAAAATAACAAAAATATATAAAGCAATAGTATATGGAATAATTAATAAAAATGGTATTATAAATAAACCTATATGTAGAAATAAATATAATAGAATTAAAATGTGTGTAAATAAAAATGGTAAAAAATCTATTACACATTATAATATAATAGAAAATTTTAATAATTGCACATTATTAAATATTAAATTAATTACAGGAAGAACACACCAAATAAGAGTACATATGAATTATATAAATCATCCAATTATAGGAGAAAAAATATATACAAATAAAAATACTAATAAATATAAAATGTCAAAAAAAATTAATATATTAATAAATAAATTAAATAGACAAGCTTTACATGCATCAACTATAAAATTTAAACATCCAATAAATAAAAAAAAAATTAAAATAGATTCTAAAATACCAAAAGATCTATTAAATTTAATTTTTTATTTAAGATTAGAAAAACTTTAAAAAATTAATTATATTTAATAATTCATCCTTAATCATGTTTCTAAAATATAAACAGCAGAAATTTCATGTATACTATGTTCTGAATAAAATAAATTATAAAAATTACTATTATTTTTAATAAAATTACGAGCTTCATAAGAAGTATAATTTTCATCAGAAAAATAAATTTTTAATTTAAATTTTTTTTTCAAAATAAAACCAAATTTATAAATATTATTAATTAATAATTTATTATTAATATTTTTATAATAATTAAATTCAGGATATCCAATTACAACTTTTTTAATTAATCAAGTATTAATTATTTTTTTAATTAAACCTCAATTAATAGGTATACCTTTATTAGCCTTTAAACTAATTAAAGGATTAGCAGTTTTAGTAAAATATTGACCTATAGCTACACCTATATTTTTCATTCCAAAATCAAAACATAAAATAAACATTTTAAATATAATAAACATTAAATTATTAAATGATATTAATAAAATTATACTAAACTAAATAATTTATAATAAATATTTTAAGAATTTATAATATTTAATTAAAAATATTTATAATAAATAATATATTATAAAAATTAAATTAATTTAATAATAAAATTATAAATAATATATAATATATATATAATTTATATATTATAATTTATTAAAAAAACTAATATAATTAAATATTAAATTTTAAATTTAAATAAATGGTATAAATAATGAATAAAATTTTATTTTATAGTGCTCAAAAATATGAAATTAAATATTTTAATAAAATTAATAAAAAATTTAATTTTTATATAAAATATACTAAAAAAAAATTAAATGAAAAAACAGTTAAATTATCTAAAGGATATAACTTTATATGTATATTTGTAAATGATGATGTAAATAAAAAATCAATAATTAATAAACTAAAAAAATATAATATAAAAGTTATAGCATTAAGATGTACAGGATATAATAATGTAGATATAAAATTAACTAATAAAAATAAAATTAAAGTTATAAATGTAAAATCATATTCACCAAGATCTATAGCTGAATATACATTAAGTTTAATTTTAAATTTAAATAGAAAAATACATATAGCATATATAAATTCTAAAAACAAAAATTTTGACTTAAATAATTTAATAGGATTTAATATGTATAAAAAAACTATAGGTATTATAGGAACAGGTAAAATAGGACAAGAATTAATTAAAATTTTAAAAGGATTTAAAATGAAAATTTTGGCTTTTGATATTATTAAATATAATGAAATTAAAAAATATGGTGCTAAATATACATCTCTAAATAAAATATATAAATATTCTGACATAATAACTTTACATTGTCCATATACTAAAAATAATCATCATATGATTAATTATAATAATATTAAAAAAATGAAAAGAAATGTTTTAATAATAAATACTAGTAGAGGAGAATTAATAAATTCTAAAGACATAATAAAAGCAATTAAAAATAAAAAAATAAAAGGTATAGCTATGGATGTATATGAAAATGAAAAAAATATTTTTTTTAAAAATAATATAAATAAAAATATTAAAGATAATATATTTAATTCATTAATATCATTTAATAACGTACTAATAACAGGTCATCAAGCATTTTTAACTAAAGAATCATTAATTAATATATCTAAAATTACATTAAATAATATAAAAAAAATTTCTTTAAATCAATTTTGTAAAGATTTAATAAAAAATTAAAATATAATGTTTAATAAAAATAATAATATAAAATATAATTTGTATAAAAAAAATATTATATATAAAGAATTTAAAAAAGGAATTAATAAAAAAACTATAATAAAAATTTCCAAAAAAAGAAATGAACCTAATTGAATGCTTAAAATAAGATTAAAAGCATATAAAATTTTAAATAAAAAAAAAGAACCTAAATGATTCAATGGAAAATATAAAAAAATTAATTATCAAAAATATAAATATTATTCATATGCTAAAATAAATAAAAAACAAAAAAAAAATATATTAAAAGATTTAAATATATTTAAAAAAAATATAGGAATAGATACTATATTAAATAGCACATCAATTAATACTTCTTATGAAAAAAAATTATTAAAAATAGGTATAATATTTTGCTCTTTTAATAAAGCAGTTAAAAAATATCCTTCATTAATTAAAAAATATATGTTCAAAGTAGTACCTATTAATGATAATTACTTTTCTATATTAAATACATGTGTTTTTTCAGATGGAACTTTTATATATATACCTAAAAATATTAAATGTCCAATAGATTTATCATCTTACTTTAGAATAAATAAATCAAATTTAGGACAGTTTGAAAGAACATTAATAATATTAGAGAACAATACATATTTAAATTATATAGAAGGATGTACAGCTATAATTAAAAAAAAACAACAATTACATTCTGCAGTCGTAGAAATAATATTAAAAAAAAAATCATATATTAAATATTGTACAATTCAAAATTGATATGTAAATAAAAAAAATAATAAAGGTGTATTAAACTTTGTAACTAAAAGGGCATTATGTTTAGGATATAAAAGTAAAATAAATTGAATACAACTAGAAAAAGGATCATCTATAAATTGAAAATACCCAAGTTCTATATTACTAGGAAATAAAACTATGAGTAATTATTATTCTATATCAATTACTAAAAATAAACAACAATCTGATACAGGTAATAAAGTAATACATATAGGTAATAATACTAAATCATTAATAATTTCTAAAAATATATTATTAAATTTTAGTAACAATACTAATAGAAATTTAATAATAATTAAAAAAAATTCTAATAATTCAAAAAACTTTACTAAATGTGATTCATTACTATTATCAAATAAATGTAAATTTCATACATTTCCTACTATGAAAATAACAAATAGTAATTCAATAATTGAACATGAATCAAATTCAAATTATATTAAAAAATCACAACTTAATTTTTTATTACAAAGAGGAATAAAAAAAAATAATGCTATATCTATGATTATAAATGGATTTTGTAAAAATATATTAAGTATGTTACCATTAGAACTTTACCTAGAAACTAAAGAAATGTTATTTGTTAATTTATAATTAAGATATTAAATAATATATGAATTTATTAAAAATAAAAAATTTAAGAATAAAAATTAAAAATAAAATAATATTAGATAATATTAATTTAAAAATTAATAAAGGAGAAATACATATTTTAAAAGGTAATAATGGATCTGGTAAAAGTACTATAGCACTAACAATTGCTGGTAATAAAAAATATAATATTTCAAAAGGTAAAATTATATTCAATAATATAAATATTAAAAATTTATCTATAGATGAAAGAGCTAGAATAGGAATATTTATCGCTTTTCAAGAAAATATAGAAATACCAGGTTTAAATACACAATATTTTTTATATAAAACTTTTAATTATATTAGAAAATATAATAATAAAAAATTATTAAATATAATAGAATTTAAAAAAATTTTATATAAAAAAATTAAAAAAATAAATTTTCCAAAAAGTTTATTAAAAAGATCTTTTAATAAAGGATTTTCAGGAGGTGAAAAAAAAAAAAATGAAATATTACAAATTTTATTATTTAAACCTAAATTAATAATTTTAGATGAAATAGATTCAAGTTTAGATAAAAAAACACTAAAAAAAACTATTAATATTATTAAAAATCTAAAAAATAAAAAAAAATCATTTATTATCATTACACATAATGACAATTTTATTAAAAATATTAAACCTAATTATATATATTTAATAAATAAAAATAAAATAAAAAAATTATAATAAATATTATTTAATAACATGATATATATAAATAAAATTAAAAATATATTAAATATAAATAAATTTAATATAAAAGTTAAAAAATATATTAATAAAAATATATACAAATTAAAATCAATTAAAATATTTATTATAAATGAAGTAATATATTATACATATAAGAATTTAATAAAAATATTAAATATTAAAACAATTAAAAAAAATAATATAATATTATTTAAATTTGATATATTTAAAAATCAAAAAATTAAAAAACCAATATATATAATATTAATAAATAATTTAAATAAAAAAATAAAAAATACAATTTATTTAAATATAAAAAAAAAAACTAAAATTAGTTTTATTGAACAACATATATTAATTAAAAAAAATAATAATTTTAAATATAAATATTATATAAATATAAAAAAATTATCATATATAAATTATATAAATTTATTAATGAATAAAAATTTTTCTATATATAAAATTTATAATTTTATAAACTTAAATAAAAAATCTTCATTAAATATAATCAATTTTTATTTAAATATAAAAAATATAAATATAATATCTAATTTTTATTTATATAAAAAATCAAATTTAAATATTAATATTATTTCAATACCAAATAATAAAAATAAATTTATTTTTAATAATAAAATTATACATAAATTTAAAAAATCAAAAAGTTTTTATAAACATAATTGTTTAATAAATACAAAAAGTAAAATATTAATTAATTCATTAACAAAAATAAAAAAAAAAGCTAAAAATTCAATTTCATATATAATTAATAAAAACTTATTTTTAAATAAAAAATTTAAGATAATAAATAAACCTAAAATACAAATATTTAATAAATATAATAAATATAAACATAAAAATACTATAACTAATATTAATAAAAATACTATATTTTATTTACTAAATAGAGGAATTAATTTAAATAATATAAAAAAAATAATATCTATTTCATTTATTAAAAATATATTAAAATATGTTAAACAAATAAATTTTAAAAAATTAATAAAAAACATTATTATAAATAAAATAATCAAATGAACTTAAATATTAAAAAAATAAAAAAAGATTTTCCTATATTAAAACAAAGAATTAATAAAAAAAAAATAATATATTTAGATAATGCTACAACCGTACAAAAACCTAAAATAGTTATTAAATCAGTAAATAAATTTATAAGAAAACAATATTCATCAATTAATAGAGGAATATATACCTTAAGTAATATAAATACAAATACTATAGAAGAAATAAGAATAAAAATTAGTAAATTTATAAATTCTAATTCACCTGAAGAAATTATTTTTATTAAAAATACTACAGAAGGAATAAATTTATTATCAAATACAATTACAAAAAAATTTACTAAACCAAAAGATAATATTTTAATATCTTTGATGGAACATCATTCTAATATAGCACCATGATATTATATATCTAAAAAACTTGATTTAGAATTAAGAATAATAAAAATTAAAAAAAATGGTAAATTAAATATAAAAAATTTTAAAAAATTAATAGACAATAATACTAAAATATTATCTATTACACATATTTCAAATATATTAGGTATAATTAATCCTATTAAAAAAATTATTAAAATAGCTAAAAAAAATAAAATAATAACTATTATTGATGGATCTCAATCTATATCACATATTAAAATAAATGTAAAAGATATAAATTGTGATTTTTATATATTTTCAGGACATAAAATGTATGCTTTTAATGGAATAGGAATATTATATGGAAAAAAAAAAATATTAGAACAATTAAATCCATGACAATTTGGAGGAGGAATAATATCAAATATAAATATAAAAAATAATAAAATTAAAAATATAAATTTTATAAATTCACCATGAAAATTTGAACCAGGTACATATAATGTAGAATCAATAATTAGTATTAAATATGCTATTAAATATATTAATTATATAAAAATAAATAATATTATTAAATATGAAAAAAAATTAACTAAATATTTAATTAATAAACTAAAATCATTATCTGAAATTATAATATATGGATCAGACCCAAGAATTGGAATAATATCTTTTAATATAAAAAATTGTAATTGTTATGATATAGGATTTTTATTAAATCAATATGGTATATGTATAAGAACAGGTAACCAATGTGCAATACCTTTAATAAAATTTTATAAAATACCAGGTGTATGTAGAATATCAATTGCTTTATATAATTCTAAAAAAGATATAAATACATTTATATTTTACTTAAAAAAAATTATTAAAATAATTAAATAAATTAAATATGAAAAAAATAAGTAAATTATTTAATATTAAAAAAATAGTAAAAGAAATTAATCTATGTACAAATTGGGAAGAAAAAATAGATTATTTAATATATTTAAGTAAAAATTTACCATTAAATAAAAAAAAAATTAGAAAAAAAAAATATATATTATACGGATGTTATAATAGTATATGATTAAAAATTAAAAATAATAAAAAAAAAATTAATATTAACGCAGATAGTAATACATTAATAGTAAAAGGAATATTATTTATAATACTATCTATATTTAATAATAAAAAAAAAAAATATATTATAAATATAAAACTTATAGATTTTTTTAAAAAAATAAATTTATTTAAATATATAAATATTACTAAACAAATTATAATACAAAAAGTAGATTTATATATAAAAAATAAAATTAATAAAAATAAAATTTAAAATATATAAAAATTATAAATAATTAATATAATTATTAATATTTAAAAAAAATTAATATATTAATTAATTTAATAATTAAATGTTTAATAAATAATTTAAATAATTTTAAAATTAATATGAATAATATATTATTAAATATAATTAAAATTAGTTTTTTAACATGTATAGTAAAAATTATTGGGTTTATTAAAGATATAATAATAGCTAATAAATTTGGAATTAATTCTAACACAGATTCTTTTTATACATCTATAAAAATTCAAAATATATTTAGAAGAATTATTACAGAAGGAACACTATTATATATATTTATACCAATATTAAGTAAATATAAACTTAAAAAAAATAAAAAAAAAATAGAACAATTAATAAGTACAGTGTATTTAATACTTATATTATTATTATTTATATTAACAATAATATGTATTATATTTTCTAATAAAATTATATTAATAATTTATTCAGGATTTAAAAATAATTACAAAAAACTAGAACTAACTCAAAAAATATTTAATTTTACAATACCATTTATATTATTAATATCATTATCTTATTTTTTAGCATCAATATTAAATTTATGAAATATTATTTATCCAATTATTACAATACAATTAATAACCAATATTAATATAATTTTATTTAGTATATTTATAAGTAAATATTTTTATATACCAATTACTTCTTTAAGTATAGCAATGATTATTGGAGGAATTATACAATTAACAATACAAAGAATATACATTAAACAAATACCTATTAAAATTAATATTAGTAAAATAAACTTTTTAAACAAAGGAATATTTAAAATAATTAAAAAATTTATACCAACAATATCAAATATATTAATATATCAAATATCACAAATTATAAATAATAATTTATCTTCATACTTTAAAGAAGGATCAATATCATGAATTTATTATGCAGATAAATTAATAGAATTTCCATTAAGTATACTAAGTACAATTACAGGTACTTGATTATTATCTAAATTATCAAATGAATATAATAAAAAAAATATTAATAAATATAATAAATTAATAGAAAAATATTTACAAATAATACTATTATTAAGCATACCAATATCTATATTTTTTCTAAAATCATCCAAATTATTAATTATTACATTATTCAAATATGGTAAATTTAAATATTTAGATGTTATAATGACATCTAAAATATTAATAATATATTCAATAGGTCTTACAATTTCAATATTAAATAAAATATTTATATCATGCTATTATTCTCAACAAAAAATTAATATACCAAATAAAATATCTATATTTATACTAATATTTTCTCAAATATTAAATATTTTTACTATAAAAATATTTAAATATATAGGAATATCATTATCAATAATAATTTCATCATATTTAAATTGTTTTTTATTATATAAACAATTAATAAAAAAAAAAATGTTTATACATAAATATCAATGAAAAAAATTTATAATTAAAATTATTATATCAAATATATTAATATTTATATTTTTAAATAAATTAAATAATAAATTAGAAATCAATTTTATAAAATTTAATTTTTATAAAAGAATCATATATATAATATTTTCAATAATATATACTATAATTATATATATATTAAGTTTATTTTTATTAAAAATAAATAAAGAAAAATTTTTTAACTAATTATAATTTTTTTTTTCTATTAATTACATAACTTTTATCAATATGATGATATAAATTATATGTATTAGTTTTCTTATTTAAAAATAATAAAGGTAAATTTAAACGAATATTTGATCTACGATGTCCTCTTTTAGATCTACTCTTTTTACTTTTTTGAACAGCCATATAAAATTAACTCCTATTTAATGATATTATTATTTTTTATAAAATTTAAAATACAATATAAATCATTATCTAACTTAATATTAAAAAATAATTTTTTATTTAAAAAATAATGAAAAAATGAAATATAAGTACAATGTAAAAATAATCTACTTAATTTATTAATATAAAATTTATTATTTATATTTTTATTTCCATATAAATTATCAAATAATATTGGATAACCTAAATAACTTGTATGTAATCTTATTTGATGAAATCTACCTGTTATAGGATATGCTTTTAATAAAGTAAAATTATTAATATATTTAATAATTTTAAAATAAGTTAAAGATTTTTTTAATTTAATATTTTTATAATCTTTTGTAAATTTATTAATTATATATGCTTTTTTTTTATGCTTAAATATAAATTTATCTATTTTATAAATATTTTTAGGTCAATTACCACAAACTAATATATAGTATTTTTTAATAATATTTAAATTTTTAAATTGATTATTTAAATTTATTAATATATCTCTGTTTTTTGAAATTAATAATAATCCTGAAGAATATTTATCAAGTCTATGTATTAAATTTAAATATTTATTCAATTTTATTTCTCTATAAATATCTATTAAATTTAATTTAACTTTATTACCATCATGTACACTAATACCTGAAGGTTTATTAACTAATATCAAATAATTATCCTCATATATAATTCTATTAATAAATTTATTTTTTATATTTTTATTTAAATATAAAAGTTTATTTTTAATATTAAAATTATATAAAGGAATACGTAATATATCATTTAAATTTAATTTATATTTATAAGATTTTCTCTTATTATTAACTCTTATATTACCTTTTCTAATTAAAGAATATATTTTACATCTAGGTAAATACTTTATTTTTTTAAATAAAAAATTATCTAATCTTTGATTAATATCATTTAAACTAACTTTTAAAAAACTTATAAAAAATTTATTATACATATTCCTATAATTATAATTTAAAATGCAATTATATAAAAAATTATAAAAATAATAACTAATTAATAATATATTAATTATTATATACTAATTAATAAACTATTTAAAATAAATATTAAATTATATGAAAAGAATGTTAATAAACGCTTCTCAAAAAGAAGAACTAAGAATAGCAATAATTAATAATAAAAAACTATATGATTTAAATATAGAAAATAATAAATATAAAAAAATAAAATATAATATATATAAAGGTAAAATAATAAGAATAGAACCTAGTCTAGAAGCAGTATTTATAGATTATGGAGAACCTAAACAAGGATTTTTACCATTAAAAGAAATTTCACCTAAATATTTCATTAATAAAAAAAATAAAAATATAAATAATTTATATAAAGGACAAGAATTAATAATACAAATTACAAGAGAAAAAATATATAATAAAGGAGTTTCTTTAACAACATTTATAAATTTAATAGGTAATTATTTAATACTAATGCCAAATAAAAATAATAATACAATAGGAATATCTAAAAAAATTAAAGGAAAAAAAAGAAAAAAAATAAAAAAGATTATAAAAAAATTAAAAATACCTAAAAATATGGGAATAATAATTAGAACTTCAGGATTAGGTAAATCAATAAATACATTTAAATTAGATTTATATGAAAAATTAAAAAATTGAAAATATATTAAAAAAAAATTTAAAAATAATAAATCAAATTATTTAATTTATAAACAAAATAACATATTTACAAGAATATTTAGAGATTATTTAAACAATGATATAAAAGAAATAATAATTGATAATTATAAAATTTATATATCATCAATAAATTATATTAAAAAAATAGGTAAAAAAAATATATTAAATAAAATAAAATTTTATAAAAAAGAAATACCACTATTTACTTATTTTAAAATAGAAAATCAAATTGAATCAGCTTTTAAAAGAAAAGTTAAACTACCATCAGGAGGATCTATAATAATAGATATTACTGAAGCTTTAATATCTATAGATGTTAATTCTTCAAAATACAAAAAAGAAAAAAATATAGAAATAACTGCATTTAAAACTAATTTAGAAGCTTCTAAAGAAATAGCTAAACAATTAAGATTAAGAGATTTAGGAGGATTAATAGTTATAGATTTTATAGATATGACTATTTTAAAAAATAAAAAAAAAGTTGAAAAAAAATTTAAAAAAATAATAAATAAAGATAAAGCAAAAACAAAAATTGGATATATATCAAAATTTGGATTATTAGAAATGTCTAGACAAAGATTAAATCCATCTTTAAAAGAATTAAATTATTATATTTGTCCAAGATGTAAAGGAAGTGGTATAATTAGGGATAATAAATCATTGTCTCTTTTAATTTTACGAACTATACAAGAAAAATCATTAAAAAAAAATACTAAAGAAATACATGCAATTTTACCTATAAATATAGCATATTATATATTAAAAAAAAAAAAAAATATCTTATATAATATAAAAAAAAAAAATATTAAAACTAAAATAGTACCTAATAAAAATATTCAAACACCAAATTATTATATTTTAAGAATTAAATATAAAAAAAAACATAAATATAAAAAAAAATTAAAACTAATAAATAAAAAAGATAATTTTAATAAATTTCAAAATATAAAAATTAATAAAAATATAATTTATAATTAATTTTTATATATAAATATATATTAAAATAATTAAATTTTAAAACATTTAATATATAAATTATAAATTAAATATAAAAATAAATAAACAAATATGAAAAAAATAAAATATAATCATAAAAAAATAGAAAAAAATACACAAAAATTTTGATATAAAAATAAAATATTTAAATCAAAAATAAATAATAAAAAAAAAAAATATTATTGTTTATCTATGATACCATATCCTTCTGGAAATATTCATATAGGACATGTAAGAAATTATATTATTGGAGATATAATATCAAGATATAAAAGATTAAAAAATAAAAATGTTTTACATCCAATAGGATGAGACTCATTTGGATTACCAGCAGAAAATGCAGCAATAAATAATAATTTATCTCCAAATAAATGGACTATTAAAAATATAAAAAATATGAAAAAACAATTAAAAAAATTAGGAATAAGCTATGACTGAGATAAAGAAATAATAACATGTAATTCTAAATTCTATAAATGAGAACAATGATTATTTATTAAACTATTTGAAAAAAACATGTTATATAAAAAAAAAGATATAATAAACTGATGTTCAAATGATAAAACTGTATTAGCTAACGAACAAGTTATAAACAATAAATGTTGAAGATGTAATAATAAAATTAAATATAAATATCTAAATCAATGATTTATAAAAATAACTAAATATTCAAATATATTATTAAAAGATATAAAAATATTAAAACATTGACCAAAAAAAGTAAAAAATATGCAAATTAATTGAATAGGTAAATGTAAAGGATTTAAAATTAAATTTAAAATAAATAACTATAATAAAAAAATTAAATTATTTATTAAAAATATTAAATTAATAACTGCTATAACATATATTTGTATATCTATAAATAATAATATTATAAAATATATTAAAGATAAAAATATTAATAAAAAAATAAAAAATATTTTTTTTAATAATAATATTAAAAAATATAAAAAATATTTTATAATAAAAACAAAATTATTAGCAATTAATCCAATAACTAAAAAAAAAATACCTATAATAATAACAAATTTTACTAATAAAATATATAATTATAATTCATTACCATTAATACCAGGTTACTATAAAAAACAATATAAATTTGCTAAATATTATAATTTAAAAATAAAATATATTTTTAAAAAAAATACAAAAAATTCAAATAAAACAAAATTAATTAATTCAGGAATATTAAATAATTTATCAATTAAAAAATCAATTAAAATAATAAATAAAATATTAAAAAATAACAAAAAAAAATATTATATTTTTAAATTAAAAGATTGAATTATATCTAGACAAAGATATTGAGGAGTACCTATACCTATTATTAAATATAATAAATTAAATATACCAATAAATTATAATCAATTACCTTTAAAATTACCTAAAAATTTAAATATTAATAAAAAAAATAAATTAAATCCATTAAAATTTAATAGTAAATGAAAAAAAATTAAAATAAATAATAAATTATATAAAAGGGAAACAGATACTATAGATACATTTTTAGAATCTTCTTGATATCATATAAGATTTACATCACATAATAATAAAAATTTTATATTAAATAAAAAAAATGCTAATTATTGATTACCTGTTGATGTATATATAGGTGGAATAGAACATGCAACTATGCATCTAATATATTTAAGATTTATACATAAATTTTTATATAATTTAGGATTAATAAATTGTTCAGAACCAGTTAAAAAATTAATATGTCAAGGTATGATTTTATCAAAAACATTTTTTTACTTAAATAAAAAAAAAAAAATATGAATAAATTATAAAAATATAACTAAAATTAAAAAAGAAAATAAAATTAACTATTTTAAAAAAAATACTAATATACCAGTAAAATTTTATGGATTTAAAAAAATGTCTAAATCTAAAAATAATGGTATAAAACCTAAATATATTATTAATAAATATGGAGCTGATACTTTAAGATTATTTATAATATTTGCATCACCAATAGAAAAAAATTTAATTTGAAATGATAAAAATATTAAAGGATGTTATAGATTTTTAAATAAAATTTATAATTTAAGTATATATTTTATAAACTTTAAAATTAAAAAAATTAACAATATTTTAAGAAATAAAAATTATAAAAAAATTAAATTTTATTTAAATAAAACAATTTATAAAGTTAATAAAAATATTAAAAAAAATTATTTTAATATTGCTATTTCAGAAATTATGAAATTTATTAAAAAATTTAATAAATTTAAAATTTTAAATAATAAAGACTATATTTTATATAAAAAATGTATAAATTCTATAATAATATTAATATATCCATTTACACCACATATAAGTTTTTATATATGAAAAAAACTTAAAAACAAAAATATTATAGATAAAACTAAATGACTTAAATATTCAAAAAAAAAATTAATAAAAAAAAAAATTAAATTAATAGTTCAAGTAAATGGTAAAAAAAGATATATAATTAAAATTAAAAATGGATTAAATGAAAAACAAATAAAAAACAAAATTAATAAAAAAAAAATTATAAATAAATTTATAAAAAACCAAAAAATTATAAAAATTATATATATAAAAAACAAAGTAATTAATTATTTAATTAAATAATTTATAAATGAAAAAATATAATTTAATTAAAAATAATAAAATAAAATATAATATATATTATATATTAGGTAATAATATAAATAAAAAATATAAATATAAAAAATATATAATAAATAAAATTAATTATATACATAAAAATATATTAATATATAATTTTTTTATAAAAGAAAAATTTAATTGAAATTTAATTATTAAAGAAATAATAAATGAAAATATAATTTCAAAAAATAAAATTTTTATAATAAATATAATAGAAAATATTAAAAATATTAATTATTTAATCAAAAAATATATATTTAAATACTTTAAAAAAAACATATATATTATATTCATTTTTGAAATAAAATATAATATAAAAAATTTAATAATAAATAAAAAAAATATTATTTTAATAGAATTTAATAAAAAAAATAAATATATATTTAAAAATAATATAAATAAAATAATATATAAACTTATTAAAATTATTAATAAAAAAAAAATTAATGATATATTTTATATAATTAATAAAATTAAAAATAAAAATATAGATAAAATTTTAATTTTAAATATAATATTTAAAAATTTTATTAAAAATATAAATAAATTTAATAATATAATTAATATAATTAAAATATTAAAAATATTTTATAAATATGAAAAAAATTACAAACTATTTAATAACTTATTATGAAATGATATAGAGTTAATTTGTATTTATATAATTAAAAAAATTTAATATAATTAATATATTAAATTTATTCTCTTATTAAAATTATTATTTTTTTTATTAAATAATTTTAAACTATTAATTAATATATCAATATTACCATAAATAATAATTTTTTTCTTAGCTCTACTTAAAGCTGTATATATTATATTATTATTTAATATATTTAAAAATTTATCAGGTAAAATAAATAAAATATTATCATATTCAGAACCCTGAGATTTATGAACTGTAATAGCTCAAGCATTAACTCAATTACCATATAATATAAATGGATGTAAATAATTATATTTTTTATTAAAATATAATCTTAATTTATTATTTTTATTAAATATAAAAAAACCTAAATCACCATTATATAATTTTAAATTATTATTATTTTTAATAACTAAAATAGGTTCACCAAAAAAATGAATATCATTATTAAAATTATATAAATATTTATTATTAATATTGTTATATATATAATTATTTATTAAATTATTTATAAAAATAATACCCTTATTAGTATCTTTTAATACACAAATTATTTGATTCTTATTAAAAACATTTAATAATTCTTTAATATTTGGATTATTTAAAATAATATTTATATAAACTTTATAAAATTTAATACATAAATTTAAAAAAAAATCATAATTAAATTTACTAGAATCATAAAAAATAATATCAGAATAAAAATTATTTAAAAAATATTTATATAAAATACTATAATTTTTATTTTTAACTAAATTCAAAAATTTACCAATATTATTATTATTATTAATATAACGATAATTTTTATTTAGAATAAATATATTTTTATAATATAAAAAATAATTAAAATAATTTTTAATATAAAATTTATTGTATAATATATTACAAATTTCATTAAATATTGATATAGATTCAATAGGATTTAACTGATAATAATCTCCTACTAATATTAATTTAGTATAATTACTTAAAGAAGATAATATATTATAAAAAATATTTATACTAACCATAGAACATTCATCTATTATTATATAATATGATAATATTTTGTTTTTTCTACTAAATTTTAAATAATTATATAAATAATTAAAACCTAAAAATTTATGTATAGTAAAACACTTATTTGGTAAAAATTTATTACTAATATTTAATTCATTATAAATATTTAATAAACAATTAGTTAATCATGAAGATAATTTACCAGTAGGTGATAATAATATAATATCTTTTTTATCCTTAAAATTATATATTTTATATAATAAAATAATTAATTTAATAATTAATGTACTTTTACCAGTTCCTGGAGAACCAGAAATTATAGTAAACTTATTAAATATTGAACTTAATATAATTTTTTTAAATTTAGAATTAATATTAATATTTTTAATATATAAATTTAAATTATTTAAATTTATATTTTTTTTTTTATTATTATAAAAATTTTTATTTAAATAATTTATAATATAATTTTCATAATATCAATTCTTATATAAATAAATACAATCATTATATAAAATAAAAGGAGTATATCTGTTATTAAATCATACACTTACAATATAAGAATTTAACATTAAATTTATACAATTTTTAATAGAAATATGATTATTAAAAAAATAATATAAAAATTTTAAAATATATTTAGAAATAAAAATATTTCTATCAAAAAAATTTTCTAAAAATAAAAAAATATTACCTAATCTATTAGATAAACTTAATATAGATGCAAATAACACATATACATAACTATTAATATCATATTCTAAATAAAATAATTTAGAAAAATTTATATCTATTAAATCTAATTTAGATTTTTTATAAGCACTTAATAAAAAATCATCTACCTTATTTTTCATAAAATATTTTTTTTTTTATAAAAAACCTACTTAATTTATAAATTAATTTAAATTTAGGTTTAATAAAATATATACCAGTTAAACTTTTATTATTAGTATCTAAAAATATACCTCTTAAAAATATATAATATATACCACCAAAATTATTTTTATAACAATAATTGTTATATTTCATTTTTAAAAACTTATGTAAAGCTAAAGAATATATTTGATACTGTATATCATATCTATTTTTACACATTAATTCAAACATATTTCTGTAATTATATGATGAATAATGAGAATCTATTCAATTAGTTTTAAAATCTATAATATAATATTTATTATTATAATAAAATATTAAATCTATTATACCATTTAAAAAACCATAAAAATTAAAATTTAAATTATTATTAATACATTTTCTAGAAATAAGATCATATTTACTAATAATATTTAAATAATTAATAAAACTAAATTTTTTATAAACATATAAAAAAAAATTAAATTCTTTATAAATATTAATTTTATTTAAACTACATAAATTTATATTTAAATTATTTAATTTAACATTTAATAAATTAAATAAAATATTTTTAATTAAAAAAAAATATTTTTTATCTATATTAAATTCATTTAATTTAAATAGTAAAAATTTTATATTAAAATTAAAATTTTTAAAATTAATATTTTCAATAATATTATGAAAAAAATTACCTATATTTTTACCTCTTAATAAAAAATTATTATTATTTATATTATTTTTAATATAATTATTTAAATAACTAATTTTTTTTTTAATATTAGAATAATTTAAAATAAATTTATTTCTTTTAATGACAAATTCTTTAAATTTTAAAACTTTCTTTTTTGATTTTTTTATATTAAAAAATATATTTTTATTATACTTAATATATTTATATAAATTTAAAAATTTAATTAAAATATATTTATAATTAATATTAGATTTAATATAACTATTTAAATTTATAAAACTATTTTTTTCTTTTATTCCTAAAATATTATTAATATATTTACTATAAAAAATTTTATTATTAATATCATAATCATAAATAAAAATATTACATTGATATATTGATCTTGTGATTGCCACATAAAACAGTCTAATTTCTTCAGAAATTATTTCTTCCATCATTAAAAATTTTCCATAATATGTTTTATATAAGTCTAAATTAAAACTTAAATTTTTACGATTATAAAAATAATAAAATCTATTATTAATTTTTAATTTTATTAAGAATGGTAATCAAACAATATTATATTGTAAACCTTTAGACTTATGTATAGTAGAAATATTTATTGATTCTTTATTATAAAAATTTGATCTAATATAATATCTTTTTTTAAATATATTTTTCTTATTAATTACTTTATTTTCTAATCATTTTAATAATAAAAATTTATCATTTAATTTTAAATATATATTTTGTAAAATTTCGGATAAATGTAAAATATTATTTATATACTCATTTTTATTTAAAATATTATTAACTATTTTTTTTTTTTTTTTAATAATATATTTAATCATAGAATAAATACCAAATTTATTCCATATATCATAATATAAATAAAATTCCTCTATTAATTTATTAAAATAGTTATCATTATCAATATAAAAATTAATATTTAAAATACTATAACCAAACAAAGAAGTTAATAATATATTTCTAATATTAATCTTAGATATAGGAAATAATATACATTTTAATATATATATAATATCTTCAGATTCCTTCGTATTAAATATACTATCTTTAGTATAATTATAAAAAATAGGTAAATTAAAATTCTTAAAAACATCTAAAATTATTTTAATATCTGTATTACTATAAACTAATATACAAAAATCAGAAGGATATAAATTACGCTTATTTTTATATTTATCTAAAATATATATGTTTTTATTACTTAATAATTTTATTAATTTAATAGCACAATATTTAGCTAAATTAAATTTTAAATTTTTATATTTCAAATCTTTAAATATATGAAATTTTATTGAATTATCAATACAATTATTTTTTAATATATATAAATTTTTATTATTTAAATCAGATTTTAACTTTACATAATTTATATATTTATATAAAAAAAAATTTTTTACTCTAGTGAATATATAATTAAAACTTTTATTTAAATAATAAGAAGAACGTCAATTTATATTACAAGTATATATATACTTAATATTCTTTTTAGCATACATATAACTAAAAATATTAGCTCCTCTAAAAGAATATATTAATTGTTTAGGATCACCAATTAATATCATTTTTGTTTTAAATTTAGAACTATTTTTAATATAAATTTTCTTAAAAATACAATATTGATTAATATCAGTATCTTGAAATTCATCTATTAAAATTATAGGATAATTTTTTCTAATATAATTAATCAAAAATAAATTATTATTATTATTTAAAAATTTATTAAATTTATTTATTAAATCATCAAAACTTATTAATAATTTTTCTTTTTTTCTTAATTTAATATTTATTTTAATAAATTTTAAACAATCTAATAATATATAATTATATAAATCATTTAACTTATATAATAAAAAATCTAAATATAATAATGTATAATCTTTATTAAAATAAGTATATTTATAATTATATAAAAAAAATTTATATCTTAATTTATATAAAATTTTAGGAATATAAAAATCTAAAGTTTTACTTTTAGCTCAAAAATTTATCTGTAAAAATAAATTTTTTAATTCTAATAAACTAAACATTTTATCTTTAAATTTTAATAAATAATTATATAAATATTTATTATTTAATAATCACTCTTTTTTAAAAAAAATTATATAATTTAAAATACTAAAATAACAATTTTCAATAGAATTAAAAATTTTTTTTTTAAAATTACATTTAATATTATTAAAATTATAAATTTTAATTATATCATTAAATAAAAAATTATAATTAGATCAATATTTTAATATTATTAATAATATATTTTCTTTTAATAAAGATAAATTATTATATCAATAACAAATAGTTAACTCATAAATTAAATTATATTCATCAGATAATATTTTACAATTATAACTTATATTAAATTCTATAAAATTATTAAAAATAATTTTTTTACAAAATCCATGTATTGTAAATATAGAAGTATAATCAATATTATTTTCTATTTGATTTAATAAATTAACTATATTAGGAATATTTTTAATATAATTAAAAATAATATCTATATTTTCATTAATACAATAATTATTTATACATGATTCTTTTAAATTTCTTATATTATTTAAAATCCTATTTTTAATTTCTAAAGAAGCTAAATCAGTAAAAGTTACTATTAAAATATTATTAATTAATAAATTTGAAAAATATTTACTTTCAATATTAATATTTAATAAAAATCTTAAATATAATAAAGAAATTATATTAGTTTTACCAGTACCTGCAGAAGATTCAATTAAATTAATTTTATTTATAAAACTATTTAAATAATCAAAAATATTCATTACATTTAAAAATTTTTAATCTTTATATATTTTAACATAGGTAATAATCATTTTTTAGCATTATTAATAATTAAATTTTCATCTATTATATAATTATATTTTATTAAATAATTAATATAAACATCGTTTAAAAAATAATTATAATTCTTATTATTTATTATATATTTTATTTTTAAAAATATTGAATTAATAATTCTTTTATTAATATATAATTTTTTTATTTTAAAATTATATATATTTAACAATATATAATTACTTAATTTAGGTAAAAAAAATAATGGATTATTAATACCAAATAAAAAACCTTTTATATAAAAATATAATAAATATTTAGATAAATATATATCTAAATTTTCAAATATAAATAAATTATTATAACCATATAATATACTTTTTTTATTAAAACCTAATGAACAATATACTAAATGATCTATTCAAAATAATAAACCATCTATTAAATTTAAATTTTTAGGTAAAAATTTATAATGATTTAAATTATTATTAATATTTAAAATACCATTTAAATAAATATTTTTAATTAAAATTGAAAACTTATAATCTTTATAATCAAAAGATATATTATTAATATAATTAAATAATTTAATTATATTAAAATTTTCATTTTTTCAAAAAATTTTCCCAAAATTACCAAAAGGTATTAAATTAAATATTTGTAAATATAAATAAAAATTTTTATTAAATTTTTTACCTATTAATAAACTATTAATAATTTTTTTCTTAAAATTATAAAAATCTTTTATATTATAAGTTAAATTATTACTAATATTTTCATAAAAAAAAATTTTTAATGAATTATTAAAAAAAAATTTTATTGGATTAAATCAAAAATTATGAATATCCTTTAATAAAATAATATTACTTTTTTTAAATAAAATATAAAAAGATTTTAAAGATATAATATTATTTTTAACATTTAATTTTTTTTTATAACTATAAAAAAATCTTTTAATATTTTTGTTTTTAAAATTATATATATTAATATTAATATAACTTAATAAATTATCTAACAAAATAGAAGGAAAATATTTATTATTATTTTCTAATGATATATTAATATAACTTATATAAATCTTATCTTGAGCAAATATAAAATTTTCTAAAAATAAATATTTTTCATATTCTATTTTATTTCTATCTCCTAATTTAGGATATAAATACATTAAATCAAAATTATAATTTAAAATATTTTTAGGATAAATATCTAAATTTAAACCTAATATACAAATTACTTTAAAAGGTATTGATCTCAAATAAAAAATTGAACTAATATTAATATGATTAATTGAATATTGCTTATTTTTATTTTTTTTTTTAAATAAAATACATATTATTTTAATAAAAAAATCAATATTAACTTTTTTATTAAAATTTATAATTTTATAATTATCTAATAAAATATTTAAATACTCTTTATTTAAAAAATAATAATCATTTATCAAACTTTTTGAAAAAAAATCATTTATTATATTAAAATATAAAATAATTCATTCATTAAAAAAATATTTTTTATTAAAAATATTTTTTCAATATAATATTTTAAAAATAAAATCTGAAAATTTAGCTATTATATTATATATAAAGTTACTATCTAATAATTTATAACTATAAATATTATTTCATATAAAATATTTTTTATTTATAAAATAACTTAATAACAAACTTTTAATATTTTCAATAAAATTTATATAATTGATTTTATTAAATAAATTTTTATTAATATTTAAATTTTTAATACTATTAAAAAAATTTATATTATTAATTAAATTTAATATAACATCTAATTCATTTTTATCAATATTAAATTTTTCTAAAATAATTTTATTTTTAAATAATTCTAAAAAATCATATGAATTTAAATTAATATCTTTAATATTTAATATTTTTATTAAAAATTTAAATATATTATTATCATGAAATTTATCTAAAATTAAATATGGTATAATTTTTTTATATTTATAATCAGAAAATATTAAATTAATATAAAATAAATATCTTTTAATATCTGTAATAACTATAGCTATTTCATTATATTTATAATTATATTTAAATAATAATTTTAATAAAAATTTTTTTAATTTATAAATTTCATCTAAATAACCATAACAAGATTTAACAATTAAAGAATTATCTATATATTTTAATTTATTTAAAAAATTAAACTTATTATTATAAAAATATAATATATTTTTTTTAAAATATCCTAAAATATTTTTATTAAAATATTTATTAAAATAATTTATTTCACATATATTTTTATAATTTAATATTATATACAAATATTCAGAAAATATTTTTGCATAATATAATATACATGAATTTGAATTAAATATATTATAATTATTATTTATTAAATTATTATTTATATTAATAAAATTATTAATATCAAATCAATATTCTTTACATGGATTTATTAAAAAATAATGAATATCAATATGTTTTGACATATAATAAATAATATCTAAATATAAAGGTGGTAAATTATAAACATTAAAAATATAAATATGTTTATATAATTTTTTAAATAAATTTTTTTCTTTTTCTAAAATATTTAAGAAATTAAATAAAACTTTTGATCTATATAATTTACAATTAAACTTTTTAAAATAAAAATTTATAATTTTTTTTCATAAAATACATTGTCAAATTTGATTATCATCATTAATATTATTATCTAATATATTATTTTCTCAGTTAATCAATAAATAAGGTCTATAAACTAAATATTTATCATATAAATCTGATATTTTATAACATAAATCAAATAATTTAATATAATTTAAATCATTTTTTAAATATTTTTTTAATTTTAAAAAATTATTATTTTTAATTAATTTAGGTAAAATATTTAATATTACAAAAAATAAATTAATTTTACTAAAATAATTAATATCTGATATATCTTTTAAAAATAATTTACATAAATTTCATATAAATTTAGCAGTTAATAAAAATTTATAATTAGCAAATATATCTAAATATTTACTAAAAAATATTTTTAAATTTAAAGAAACATTATTATTAGATATTAAAATTATATTATCATTATAATTATTAAATTGTTTTTTTTTAAAAACATATAAAAACATATTCTTTAATATTTTAAAATCATTAGATTGATATAATATAAACATTATTAAATTAAATATATATTTTTAAATAAGATTTTTAATATACAAATTATATTTTCTAAAAAAATAGATAAAAATAATAAAAATAAACAAATATAATATTCTAATTTTCTATTTTTTATATTAAAATAAGGAAATTTAAAATATATTTTAAAAGGTCAAAAAAAATTTATACCTTTAATAGTTAACATATCAGCTAATATATGACTTAAATATCCTATAAATACACCATATTTAATGCTAATACTAATATTATAAAATAAAAATTTAATATTAAATATTAATATATATAATAAATATAAAATAATTAAACTATGTGTTATAGTTCTATGTCCAAAAATTTTATATATAAAATAAGAAATATTTTTAAATTTATTACCAATAAATGAATTAATATGATCTATATCAGGTAATAAACTAGAAAATAAACTAAATAAAATTAAAATTAATAAATTAATATTATATTTCAAACAAAAATATTTTATAAATATTATACAACAAAATAAAGAAAAAATTAAATGATTATTAAAAGACATAATATATTTAAAATAATTATTTTATTATATATAATAATATATAAATATATTTATTATTTAAAATAAAAATAAACAATATAATAAATTATATAAAATGAATAAATTTAAAATAAATGATCATAGAATAATTAATAAAAATATAAAAATATTTCATATTCAAAAAAATAATCCTGGAATTATTTATTGAACAAATAATGGATTAATAATAATAAATATAATAAAAAATTTAATTAGAGAAAAAATAAAAAAATTTAAATATAAAGAAGTACAAACAGCATATTTAATACCTAAAAAAATATGAAAAAATAGTGGACATTGAAAAAATTATAAAAAATATATTTTTTATATTAAAAAAAATATTAAATTATGTTTAAAACCTATGAACTGTTTAGGACATATAGAAATATTTAAAAATAATGTAAAATCATATAAAGATTTACCAATTAAAATATCTGAATTTGGTATATGTCATAGAAATGAACCTTCAGGTTCATTATATGGTTTAATGAGAACTAAATCTTTTACTCAAGATGATGCACATATTTTTTGTACAAAAAAACAAATAAAAAAAGAAATATTAGAATGTATATTTATTATTAAAAAAATATATAAAATATTTAAATTAAAAAAAATATATATATATATATCAACTAGACCTAAAAAATATCTAGGTAAAAAAAAAAAATGAAATAATATAGAAAATCAATTAATAAATATTTTAATTAAAAAAAATATAAAATTTAAAATAAATAAAAATGATGGAGCATTTTATGGACCAAAAATAGAATTTTTAATAAAAGACAAACAAAATAAAAAATGACAATGTGGTACTATACAAATAGATTTTAATTTATCTAAAAATTTAAAAGTTTATTTTATAAATAGAAATAATATTAAAAAATATCCTATTATAATACATAGAGCTATATTAGGATCTTTAGAAAGATTTATAGGTATATTAATAGAAAAAAATAAAGGATGATTACCTATATGATTAACACCAATACAAATAGTTATATTAAATATTTCTAAGAAACATATATTATATTGTAAAAAAATATTTAAAATTCTAAATCAATATAATTATATAAGATCTATAATAGATATTAAAAATAATAAAATAAATTTTAAAATACGTAAATATACTTTACAAAAGATACCTTATATAATAATATGTGGTGATCAAGAAATAAATTTAAATAAAATTAATATTAGAAATAATATTAAAAATAAAAATAAACAAAAATATTTAAATTATATCATAAAAAAAATTAAGAAAAAAACTAAAAAAATTTTTAAAGGAAAAAATTATTAAAATTAATAAAAAAAATACTAAAAAATATATGTTTAATATAAATAAAAATATTAAATCTAAAATAATAAGAATAATAGGTAATAATATAATAAAAAATAAAATAATAAAAACTAAAGAAGCATTATATATAGCTAAAAAATCTAATATGGATTTAATAGAAATAAATTCTAAAACTAATCCACCTATATGTAAAATATTAGATTATGGAAAATTTATATATAGAAAAAATAAAAATATAAAAAAAAATAAAAATAAAAATTTTATTATAAAAGAAATTAAATTTAGACCAAATACTAACAAAAATGATTATAATATAAAAATTAGAAAAATAAAAAATTTAATTAAAAAAAAATATAAAATTAAAATTATAATAAGATTTAAAGGAAGAGAAATAATACATAAAAATATAGCTATAAAAATGTTTAATAATATCAAAAAAAATCTAAATAAAATATCTAAATTAGATTTCTTAAATAATAAAATAGAAAATAATCAGATGATAATGATATTTAAACCTAATAAATAATATTATAAATATATGATTAAAATAAAAACAATTAAATCAATAAAAAAAAGAATTATAAAAACATCATTAGGAAAAATAAAATTTAAACATTCAAATTTACGTCATATACTTACAAAAAAAAATAAAAATTATAAAAGAAAACTTAAAAAAAAAACTATTCTTAAAAATAATAAAAAAATTAAAAAATATATACCATATCTATAAATATAAGAGAAAATATAATGATAAGAATTAAAAAGGGTAAAAATAATCATAAATATCATAAAAAAATATTAAAATTATGTAAAGGATACTATGGAGCAAGATCAAGATGTTTTAAAACAGCAAATCAAGCTTTTATAAAATCAGGACAATATTCATATAGAGATAGAAAAAAAAAAAAAGGATATTTTAGAAAAATATGAATAAGACATATAAATGCAAAAGTTAGAGAATATGGAATATCTTATAGTAAATTTATAAATAAATTAAGAAAAAAATCAATTAATATAAATAGAAAAATTTTATCAAATATTATAAATAATAATCCTAAAATATTTAAAAAATTAATATTAATTATTAATAAATAAATTTTAAATGTTAAATTTAATAAAAAAGATAAAAAAAAAAATTAAAAATATTAAATATATAAAAAAAAAAGATATAATTAATAAAACATATATTAAATATTTTGGTAAAAAAGGATATTTTAAAATAATAATGAAATTATTTAAAAATATACCTAAAAAAATAAAACCTAAAATAGGTAAAATTATTAATAAATTAAAAAAAAAAACTATAAACTTAATTAATAAACAAAATTTAAATATAAAAAAAAAAATAAAAATTAATAAAAATTTTATAGATATATCATTACCAGGAAATAAATCAATTAAATATGGTAATTTACACCCTATAACAATTACAATTAATTGAATAGAAAAATTTTTTAATAACTTAGGATTTAATACAATAAATAATTCTGAAATAGAAAATACATATTATAATTTTAACTCATTAAATATTAAAAAAAATCATCCTACTAGATCAAAAAAAGATACATTTTGAATTAATAAAAAAAAATTATTAATTACTCAAACTTCATGTATACAAACTAAATATATGAAAAATAAAAAACCACCTATAAAAGCTATATCTATAGGTAATGTTTTTAGAAAAGATTATGATAAAACTCATACTCCTATGTTTCATCAAATAGAAATATTTTTAGTAGATTATAATATAAATTTTAGTAATTTAATTTATATAATAAAAAATTTTTTAAATATATTTTTTGATAAAAAAGTTAAAACTAAAATAATTACCTCATATTTTCCATTTACTGAACCATCAGCAGAAATATATATAAAAAATAATAAAAATAATTGAATTGAAATAATAGGATGTGGTTTAATACATCCTAAAATTTTAAAAAATGTAAAAATTAATAACAATTTATTTTCAGGATTAGCATTTGGAATAGGTATAGAAAGATTAACAATGATAAAATATAAAATAAATAATATTAAAAAATTATATGAAAATAATATAGAATGATTAAATCAATTTTAAAAATATGAAATTTTACTTAAAATGAATAAAAAAATATATAAAAAATAAAAAATTAAATATTAAAAATATAAAAAATATATTAAATAATAACGGTTTTGAAACTACTATAAAATATATTCCACAAAATTTTATAAAAACAAAAATTATAAAATATAAAAAAATTAATTATAATATATATTTAATATGTATTTTATTAAATAATTTTAAAATAAATATAAAAATAAAATATAAAAAAAATATTAATTATAAATATATATGAATAAATAAAAATATATATAAAAATAAAATATATAAAAATAATATTTTTTATATAAATAAACTAAAAATAAATAATAAACATTATATAATAATCAAACAAAATTTATTAACTAAAAAACACGAAAAATTTTTAGAAATAAATATTCCATATAACAGAATTGATTGTAATAATATATATAATATATCAAAAGAAATATGTATTATAAATAATACTAATATTAAAAAAAAAAAAATAAAAATAAAATTTAAAAATAAATTTAAATATGATTTAAAAATTAAATTTTTAAATAAATGTTTTAAATATATAAAAAATTATAAATATATAATTATAGATAATATAAATATTAAAAAAAATAATATTCCAAAATTTATTAAAAATAAAATAGAAAATATGGGATTTATTATTAATAATAATATATTAGATATAATAAATTATATATCAATAGAATTTGGCCATATACTTATGTGTTTTGATTTTAATAAAATCAAAAAACATAAAATATTTTTAGAAATAAAAAATAATTATAATAATATATATAAAAATATAATTTTAAAAAATAAAAAAGAAATAATATTAAAAAATTTTAATAAATATAATATAAAATACTTACCTAATAAAAATACAAAAAAAATTATAATAATATCTTTTTTATTTAAAAAAAAATTTATATATTATAATTATAATAAAAATGATTATAATATGATACTTTATTATAATAATAATTTTAATAATGAAACACAATATTATTGTGTTAAAAAAATATTATTTATAATTAAAAATATTTGATATGGAAATATAATTTTATTTAAAAATATTAATAATAGAATAAAAAAAAAAAAAAATATTAAAATAAAATATTTAGAAATTAAAAAAAAAATAGGTATACATATAAAAAAAAAAATAATATTAAATATATTAAAAAATATTAATTGTAAAATTAAATTAAAAAATAAATTTATAATAATTAAACCTCATAATAGTAGATATGATTTAAATATTAAAGAAGATTTTATAGAAGAAATAATAAAATCTTATGGATTTAAAAATATCAAAAAAAAAAGAATTAAAACAACATTAAAAATTATAAGAAAAAACGAATATACACAAAATATAAATAATATTAAACAATTTTTATCAAGTATAGGATATACAGAAATAATAAATTTTCATTTTAGTAATAAATCAAAAGAAAAAAGATTTAATAATAATATAAAAAATATTAAAATATTAAATCCAATATCCAAAAAAATGTCAATACTAAGATCATCATTAATACCAGGATTAATTAATAATATAATTTTTAATATCAAAAGAAAAAATAATAGTATAAAAATATTTGAAATAGGTACTTGTTATAAAATTAAAAATAATAAATTTATATTAAAAAAAAAAATATCTTTAATTACATATGGAATAAAATACGAAAAATATTGAAAAAACAAAAAATATAATATATTTAATTTTTATGATATAAAAGGAGATATAGAATTATTATTAAAAAAACAAAATAAAATTAAAGATTTTTATTTAAAAAAAAGTAAACATAAATTTTTAGATAAATTACAAAATGCTAATATATTTATTAAAAAAAAAAAAATAGGATTAATTGGAATGATAAATAATAAATTACAAAAAAAATTTTCAATAAAATATCCTATATTTGTTTCAGAAATATATTTAAATAAAATATTATATCCTTTAAAAAATAATATAAAAAAATTATCAAAATATCCATATAATGAAAGAGATATAACATTAGTAGTAAATAAAAAAATACCAATACATTTAATAATAAATGAATGTAAAAATATAAATTATATTAAAAATATTAAAGTTATAAATTTTTTTATAAATAAAATATTAAAAAAAAATAAAAAAAAAAATATAACAATAAATTTAAATATACAAAATAATAAAAAAACTTTAAAAGAAAAGGAAATAAGTAAAATAGTTAAAAAATGTAAAAAAATATTAAAAAAAAAATTTAATGCTTTAATAGATAATGATATTAAAAATTTAAATTAAAATAATATAAAAATTTAAACTTTAAATTAAAATATAATTTTAAATATAAATAATATAATATAATATAAAATATATTAAATAAAATTTAAAATTATGAATATAAAAATAATAAAAAATAATATAATAACTAAAGATAAAAAAAAATTACCAATTATATATTATATTAATAAAAACAATAATAATAAAAAAAATAAAGTTATATTAGTAATTTCAGAAATATTTGGATTAAATAATCATATTAAATATATATGTAAAAAATTAAGTAAAAATAATTATATTTGTGTATCTCCACAACTATTTTTTAGAATAAAAAATATAAAATTTAATGAAGATATAAATATATTAAGAAATAAAATTAATAAATTATCAGATAAAATAATAATAAAAGACTTAAATAATTTAATAAAATGAATTAAAAAAAAATTTAAAACTAATAATATATATATGATAGGTCTAAGTTGAGGAGGTAGAATTACATGATTATATTCTTATTTAAATAAAGAAAAAATTAAAAAATCAATTGTTCTATATGGAAGAATTAATAATATTAAAGATAAAAAACATCCTATACATCCATTAGATTTTGCAAATAATATTAAAATACCTGTATTAGGTATATATGCAAAAAATGATAAAATAATACCTAAAAAAGATATATATAATTTTAAAAAAAATATAAAAAATAAAAATATCAAATTAATAATATATGATAAATGTGAACATAGTTTTTTAGATAAAAAAAGTAAATCATATAATAAAAATGTATCTAAAAAAACTTGAAATAATATATTAAATTGATTTAATTATAATAATAAATAATATATTAAAATTAGGAAATACTTATGAAAAAAAATTCTTATAATAATAATTATTTTGAATTAATACATAAAAATACATTAACTAATTATATTAGTAATGTATATGCATGAATGTCATTTGGACTTTTATTAACTGCAATTACAGCATGATATTCTATTAAAATACCATTTATATTAGAATTAATATTTTTAAATAAATTTTTTATTTTTATATTATTAATATTACAACTAATGATAGTTTTAATATTATCTAATTCAATTAATAAATTAACTGCTAAAACAGCAATTATATTATTTATAATATATTCTATATTAAATGGATTATCTATATCAAGTATATTCTTAATATATACATATTCATCAATATGTACATCATTTTTTATAACAAGTATAATGTTTGCTATAATGAGCATTTGAGGGTATATAACTAAAAAAGATCTTACTGAAATAGGTAATTTATCATTAATGTGTTTAATAGGTATATTATTATCAAGTATAATAAATATATGATTAAAAAATTCATATATTATTTGAGTTACATCATATATAAGTATAATTATATTTACTATATTAACTGCATGAGATACACAAAAATTAAAAGAAATAGGAAATAATATAATCATAAAACATAATGATCAATTAAAAAAATATTCTATTTTAGGAGCTTTATTATTATATTTAGATTTTATTAATATATATATATTAATACTAAAAATACTAGGAATTAAATCATATAAAGATAAAGATAAAGAAAAAGAAGAAAAAAACTAATATATATAAATATACCTTCTTATTTATTATTTAAATTAAATAATACTAAGAAGGTATAAATTTATAATATAAATTATATATTATTTTTTTTATAATTTAAAAATGATTTATTAATTAACTTTTTAGATTCATCAATACCATACCAATTATCAATTTCTACTCATTTATTTTTATTTAAAAATTTATAATTATTAAAAAAAAAATGTACTTTTCTTAAAATTAATTTAGATATATCAGAAATATCATGAATATTATTATATTCACTAGAAATATTATAATTTGGTACAGCAATTATTTTGTCATCTTTACCTAATTCATCTACCATTTTTAATACTCCAATAGGACGACTATGAATTACAGTCCCTGTATTAATACTATAATCACATAATAAAACAACATCTAAACAATCTCCATCTTTAGATAAAGTCTTATTAATATAACCATAATTAAATGGATAAAATATAGGAGTATTTATAAATCTATCTACTAAAATATTATTATATTTTCTACTAATTTCATATTTTACCAAAGAATTACCATAAGAAATTTCTATTATTGTAAATATATCATCAGGTATATTCAAACCACTAGGAATATTATTAAAATTCATATATATATTTATCTCCCTTTTATTTATATAAATATAATAAATTATTGATTAAAAAGATACATATAATATAATTATATATTATATATTATAAAACTTTTAAATTTAAAATATGTATAATAATAAAAAAATTAAAAAATATTATAAAAAAAAAATATATAAAACTTTTAAACTTATAAAATCATATATAAATTCTAAAATACAAATTAATATTAAAGTAAATATAGGAAAAGAAATAAAAATAAAAAATCAAAAAATAGAAAATATAGAATTCAAAAAAGATCAAATAATAAATATAAATATATATAAAAATAATAAAAAATGTAATTTTATATGTAATAATTTTAAAAAAAAAACTATTTTAAAATTTATAAAATATTTTAATAACACTATAGATTTTATATCTAAAGATAAATATAATAAATTACCTTCTAATTATTTATTTAAAAAAAAATATAAAAAAAATTTAGGATTAATATTTAATGATCATATAAATACTAATAATATAATTAATTTATGTAAAAACATAGAATTAAATTCATTAAATTATAATAAAAATATTTTAAGTGATGGAGTAATATTTCAAAAATATAAATATTATAATTTTATATATAATAATTATAATTTAATGAAATATTATTTAACACAAGATTATATTATTATAAATAATATTTTTTATAAAAAATCTAATAATATGACATATAATACTAAATATATACATAAACATAAATTATTAGATTTAATACATTTTACACATAAACTCCCAATAAAAACATATAAAGGATTAATAAATAAATTAAATCCAAAAAAAATAAAAACTAAAATATATTCAGTAATATTTACAAAAGAAATAACTTCTGAAATATTTTATTATTTATATAAATCTATAAAAGCATCTAACATATATAATAAAACATCTTTTATGTTAAATAAATTAAATAAAAAAATATTACCAAAATGAATAAATATAATTGAAAATCCATATTTATATAAAGGAATAGGATCAAAACCATTTGATAATGAAGGACTTAATACAAAAAAATATACAATTATTAAAAATGGTATATTAAAAACTTGAATATCAAATTATAAATGATCTAAAAAATTAAATATAAAAAATACATTTAATTCAGGAGGAATACATAATTGATGTTTTATAAAAAATAAATACTGTAATATTACATTTAAAAATTTAATTAAAAAAATTAAAAATGGTATTATAATTAATAATTTATTAGGACAAGGAATAAATATTAATAATGGATTATTCTCTAAAGGAGCTTCAGGTTTTTTAATAAAAAATAAAAAAATAAAATATCCAATACATGAAATTACAATATCAGGAAATTTAATAAAATTATTTAAAAATATTAAATATATGAGTAATGATATAAATGAAAACTCTAAAATTAGAACTGGTTCAATTTTAGTATCAAATATACAAGTAGCTGGTAAATAAATTACAATAATATTTTAAAATAAAATTAAATAAAAATTTAATAATTTAATAAATCTTTACAATTTAAAATATTTAAAATATTAGAAATATATTTAATTACATTAATTTGACCTTTATTTATTCATACTCTAGAATCATAAAATTTTTTATTAGGATCATAAATTCCATTTGGATTACCTAATTGAGATTGTAAATAATACTTATTATTTTTATAATAATTTAAAATACCTAATCAATAATTTCACTGAATATCAGTATCTAAATTAATTTTAACTACACCATATTTTATTGATTCTTTTATTATTTTAAAATCAGTACCTGAACCTCCATGAAAAACAAAATTTAAAGGATTTTTTTCATTAATAAAATTACTATTTTTAATTAATTTTTGAGCATTATATAAAATTTTAGGACACAATACTACATTCCCAGGTTTATAAACTCCATGTGTATTACCAAAAGAAGCTGCTATCAAAAAATTATTACTAATTTTAATTAACTTATTATAAGTATACAAAATATCTTTAGGATTAGTATATAATCTATTAATTGAAATTTTACTATTATCTATACCATCTTCTTCACCTCCTGTACAACCTAGTTCAATTTCTAAACTAATATTAAATTTAGAAAATTTATTTAAATAATAACATGAAATATCTAAATTTTCCTTTAAACTACAATTAGATAAATCAATCATATGAGATGTAAATAATGATTTACCATAATTATAATAATAATTTTCATTATATTCTAATAAACCATCTATTCATTTTAAATTATCTTTAGTACAATGATCAGTATGTAAAATTACAGGTACTCTATAAAATAATGAAGCTTCATGTATATATTTAGCAGCAGATATAGAACCTATAATAGAACATTTTAACGTTGAAAATTTATTAAAATTACTATTTATAAAAAAACATGAACCAGAATATGAAAATTGTATAACTATAATAGTTTTATTTATTCTAGCAGATTCTAAAATAGAATTAATAGTATTAGTATCTACACAATTAATTGCTATTAATGATATATTATATTTTTTAATTAAAAAAAATATTTTTTTTAATTTATTACCTGATAAAACTCCAGGTTTAACAAAATTTAATAGATTTTTCATAATATTATTTTTTATAAAATTTTATATATATTAATTATCTAAAATATTTAATATAGGTAAAGTCTTATCTTCTATAAATTTTAAAAAAGCACCTCCACCAGTTGAAATATAAGAAATTTTATCCTTTATACCAAATAATTCTATAGCGGATATAGTATCACCTCCACCAGCTACTACAAAAGCATTACTTTTAACTATAGCTTTAGAAATTTTTTCAGTACCCTTTCTAAAATTAGGAAATTCAAAAACACCTACAGGACCATTTCATAATATAGTATTAGCTTTTAATATAATATTATAAAATAAATTAATTGTTAAATCACCCAAATCCATTATTTCATCATCATAAGATATATCATTTAATTTTTTTACATAAGATTTAGATAATTCAGAAAAATTCTTACCTACTCTACAATCTAATGGTAATGGTATATTATATTTATCTCTTAATTTTCTAGCTAAATTTATATAATTTGGTTCATACAAAGACTTACCTATATTATAATCAATAGCTATAAATGTATTAGATATACCACCACCAACTATTAAACTATCAGAAATTTTAGCTAAAGAATTTAAAAAATTAAATTTAGTTGATATCTTACAACCACCTACTATAGATACCATAGGTCTTTTAGGATTAGACATTATTTTAGATAAAAAATTTATTTCCTTTTTAAATAATAAACCTATACATGAAATTTTACAATATTTACAAATACCATAAGTAGACGAATGTTTACGATGAGATGTAGCAAAAGCATCCATAATAAAAATATCACATAGAGTAGAATAATATTTTGATAAAAATTTACTATTTTTACATTCACCTTTATTAAATCTAACATTCTCTAACATAATAATTTTTTCATTTATTTTATTTAAATTTAAATTATTATTACCAAAATAATTTTTTATAAATTTAATATTAATATTTAAAATATTTTCTAATTCTTTACAAATAGGTAACAATGAAAAATTATTATTATATATTCCTTCTTTAGGTCTTCCTAAATGAGAAGTTAAAATTACATTAGCACCTTTATTAATAACTAACTTAATTGTTGGAATACTAGCAATAATTCTAGCATTAGATAAAATTACACCATTTTTAATTGGAACATTTAAATCTAATCTAATCAATACTCTTTTATTTAACATATCTAATTTTTCTATATCTAACAACATATAAATTTCCTTTAAAATATAAACTACATTATAAAATATTTAAAATATAATTAATTAATAAAATATTTAATTTTTTAATATATTTAATAATAAATCAGATATTCAAATATTTATAATTCTAATATTTTTTTCATATTTATTATTATCATCTATTATTAAACCTAATAAATATTTTTTAAATAATAATGATTTAGAATTATTAAATTTATATATATTATTAAAATAACCAATAATAATATTATTATTATTAAATATTTTATATAAATAATATAAACTATCACCAAAAGTATATCTATAATTTAATTTATCTGCACAACCAAAAAAACATATAATTTTATTTCTTATAATAATATTTTTATTATAATTTAAAAAATTATATCAATCATATTGTAATTTACCATAATATCAAGTAGATGATCCTAATATTAAAATATCAAAATTATTAAATTTATCTAAATTAATTTTAGATATATCAAAAATATTACAAATAATATATTTATTTAATCTTTTATATATTAAATAAGATATTTTTTTTGTATTACCAGTACTACTACCAAAAAATATACCAATTCTCATATAATTAATATTTAATATTTAATAAATAATAAATTATATAATATAAAAAAAATATTATAAATAAAAAAAATAAATATATTAAAACTAAATTAAAATAATATTAATAATAATAATTATACTTTTACAGTATAAAAATCATAAGCTATAAAAGTATTTGGAAAAATCTTAATACAATTAAGCAATATATTTTTTAAATCTTTATAATTATATCTTGCACTTAAATGAGTAATTATTAACTTTTTTACACAATATTTCTTAGCTATATATGCAGCTTGAATATTAGTAGAATGACCTCTTAAATTAGCTATATCATAATATTTATGATGCAAAGTAGCTTCATGAATTAATAAATCAGATTTAAATAAATTTCTATTATATACTTTTATAGGTGATGTATCCCCAAATATAAAAATCTTTTTACCTTTTATTATACCATTAATATATTTATTACAATTGATTTTTTTTCCATTTAACATAATATTATTATTATTTTTAATTCTTTTATATATTGGACCAGGCATAATACCATCAAAAATTAATTTATCAACATTTAAAGAACCTTTTTTATCTAACTCTTTTATATAATAACCATAACATTCTATGTTATGACATAAAGAAAAACATTTTACTTTTAAAATACCATTATTAAAAATTTCACCTTGTTTAATTTCATGTATTTTAATTGGATAACTAATATATGAATTAGTAAATTTTAATGAATAATTAATATATTTTTTAATTCCTTTACAACCATAAATTTCTAATTTATTATTTGATTTATTTATAGATATAGTAGTTAACAAACCTATTAAACCTAAAACATGATCAGCATGTAAATGAGTGATAAAAATTTTACGTATTTTAGTTATTTTAATATATGATTTTAAAATTTGATGTTGTGTAGCTTCTCCACAATCAAATAACCATATTTCATAATTAGGATTATTTATTATTAAAGCTATACTTGTAACATTTCTTTTTAAAGTAGGACAACCAGCACTAGTACCTAAAAACTTAATTCACATTTATAATATTAAAACTAAAAATTAAATAGATAAAATTAATAAAATATAAATTTATATAAAAATATATAATATTAATAAATATAAATAATATAAATATTAATAAATATATACAAATTTAATATAAATTAATTATATTATATTATATTATATATTATAAAATAATATTTAATTAAATTAATAATTATAATTAAAATAAATAAAAATAAAATGATTAAGAAAATAGGTATATTAACTAGTGGTGGTGACAGTCCAGGTATGAATGCTGTAATTAGAAGTATTGTAATAAATTCAATAAAAAATAATTTTAAAGTATATGGTATTTTTTATGGATATTTAGGATTATTTAAAAATAAAATAAAACATTTAAAATACAAAGATATAAATAATATAATTGATAAAAGTGGAACATTTCTAGGATCTTCTAGATTTACAAAACTTAAAAAATATAAAATTAAAAAAAAAGAAATTATTAAAATTAAAAGAAAAATAGATATTTTAATAGTAATAGGAGGAGAAGGATCATATAAAGGTGCCTTAAAATTAAATAATATGGGTTTACCATGTATTACTATACCTGGAACAATAGATAATGATGTACCTGGTACAGACTATACAATAGGTTTTTCAAGTGCATTAGAAATAATAGTACAATATATAGATAATATAAAATATACATTATTATCACATAAAAGAATACTAATTTTAGAAGTTATGGGAAGAAAATGTAATGATTTAGCTATATATTCTTATATATCAAGCGAAAATTGTTTTATTATAACAAAAAAAAATTTTAATATAAATAATTTAATAAAAAAAATAAAAAAAAATAAAAATAAATATTTAATAATTATAATAACTGAAAATATTACTAATATTAAAAAACTTTCAATAAAAATACAAAAAAAAACTAATATAGAAACAAGATTTACATCTATTGGATATATACAAAGAAGTTGAAAACCAACAGCATTTGATAGAATTTTAGCATTTAAAATGGGTGATTATTCTATAAAATTAATTAAAAAAAATAAAACAGGTAAATGTATAGGAATTAAAAAAAATAAAATTATTCATTATGATATAAAAAATATAATAAAAAAATAATATAAAAATATAAATTATAAAAATATGTTTAATAAAAATTTTATTTATAAAATTATAAATAAAGATATAAAAAAAAAAAAATATAATAAAATAATAACAAGATTTGCTCCTGAACCAAACGGTTTTCTACATATTGGACATATTAAATCTTTATATCTTAATTTTAATATAGCAAAAAATTATAATGGTAAATTTTATTTAAGATTTGATGATACTAATCCAAATACAGTAAAAAATATATATATTAAACAAATTAAAAAAGATATAAAATGATTAGGTATTAAATGAAATGGTAAAACAAAATATTCATCAAATTATTTTAATTTATATTATAAATATGCAAAAATATTAATAAAAAAAAAATTAGCCTATGTAGATGAACAATCTAAAAAACAAATAAAAATTAATAGAGGATCATTTAAATATTATGGTAAAAATAGTCCATATAGAAATAGAAGTATAGAAAAAAATTTAAAAATATTTAAAAATATGAAAAATGGTTTATATAAAGAAAATAGTATGTGTTTAAGAGCAAAAATAAATATGAATTCTGGTAATATATTACTAAGAGATCCAATTTTATATAGAATAAAATATAAACCACATCCTAGAACAAAAAGTAAATGATGTATATATCCTATGTATGATTTTGCTCACTGTATAGCTGATTCTATAGAAAAAATATCTCATTCAATTTGTACACTTGAATTTCAAAATAATAGAGCTCTATATAAATGAATAATATATAATATAAATACTAAACATATACCTAAACAGTATGAAATTTCTAAATTAAATATTACTTATAATTTAACTTCTAAAAGAAAAATTAAAAATTTAATTAAAAATAATATTATAAATAAATGAAATGACCCTAGATTATTAACAATATCAGGGTTAAAAAATAGAGGATATAATCCAAAAACATTAATAAATTTTTGTAAAAAATTAGGTATAAGTAAACAAGAAAATATAATAAATATATCTATTTTAGAAGAATGTTTAAGAAAATATTTAAATAAAACATCAGAAAGAAGAATATCTATATTAAATCCAATTAAAATAATATTAAAAAATATTAAAAAAAAAATATCATTTAATATACCAAAGAATCCTATAAAACCTAAAATAGGAAAAAGAAAAATATATTTATATCCATGTATTTATATAGAAAAAAAAGATTTTAAAAAAATAAATAAAAATTTAAAAAAATATAATAAAGATATATATATAAAATTAAGATATATAGGAATTATAAAATTCAAAAAAAAATTAAAATATTATAATAAATATATAAAATGTAAATATTATAAATATAATAAAAAAAAAAATAAAAATAATAAAATTAAAATAATTCATTGAATATCAAAAAAAAATTGCATAAAAACTAAATTTAGATTATTTAATAATTTATTTAATATTAAAAATCCTGATAAAAATGAAAATATACTTAATATAATAAATAAAGATTCTATTAAAATAAAAAATGGATATGTTGAAAAAAATATAATAAATGATTATAAAATATTTCAATTTGAAAGAATAGGATATTTTAAATTAAATAAAAATTTATATAAAAATAAAATTATATTTGATAGAATATTAAAATTAAAAAAATAATACAATAAAAAATGAAAATTAAACAAGAAATTAATAACTTTCTAAATATATTAAACTTAATAAATATAAAACCATACAAAAAAAAAATAAATGAAAAATATATGAATAATAATCAAATAAAACATTTTAAAAAAATTATTTTGATACTATATAAAAAAATAACCTTAAATAAAAAAAAAAAAAATAATATTATTAACTTACCTAATATAATTAAAAAATTAACAGAAAAAATAAAATTTAATAATAAATTTATAAATAAACACAAAAAAAAAAATATAATAAAAAAATTAAAAAATACAATAAAAAAAATTAAAAAAGGAAATTTTGGATATTGTAATAAATGTAATAATAAAATAGGTATAAAAACATTAGAAAAAAAACCAACAGAAAATTTATGTATAAATTGTAAAATAGAATTTGAAATTAAAAAAAAATTATATTAAATATAAATTTATATATATAAAAATATTAATATAATTAAAAAATAAAACTTTTATTAAATAATATTAATATAAACTTAAATATATATAAAATAATTTTAAAAATATTTATTTAATTAAAATAAAAGGTTTATAAATTGAAAAAAAATAAAAAATATAAACTTAATAATATTAATAAAAATATAAATTTATCTATATATAATATATATTATATAAATTCTGAAAATACATATAAATATTATATAAAATATATAAATAATATATATAATAATAAAAATATAATCAATTTAATAAAAAATATATCTAAAAAAACTAATTCTAAAATACTAAATATATACAAAATTAATTATAAATTAAAATTTAATAAAAAAAATAAAATTATTAATAGAACTAAAAATATATTACTAACATTTTTATATAATAATAATAATATATGTATATATACATATATAGAAAATTATTCCAAAAATAATAAAATATATACAATTAGAACAGATATAAATATATATTCATGTGGATTAATATCACCATTATTTTATATTAATATAATTTTATTATTTTTTAAATGCGATTTAATTAATATTAATTATAATATTAATGGTTTTACAAAATATAAAAATGGAAAAAAATATTTTATAAATAAAAAATTTAATTCAATTAAAAAATATATTAATAAAAATATTATAAATAAATATGATTTATTAGAATTAAATATATATCAAGGAAATATATTTAATATTAAAATGATAATTAAAAAAATTAATATTAAAAAATATATTTTTAAAAATTTATTTAAAAAATACATATTAAATAAAAATAAAAAAAATAAAATAACTAAATTATTATTTAAAGAAATATATGAAATATATTATTCTTAAAATATATATTAAATTAAATTATTTTAAAATTTTATATCCATTTTTAGTTACTAAAATAGTATATTCATATTGAGCAGATAAAGATTTATCAATAGTTTTAACAGTTCAACCATCTTTCATAATTTTAGTTTTACAACTACCTATATTTACCATAGGTTCTATTGTAAATATCATTCCTTCTTTAAATACTATATTATAATTATTCTTATAATGTAATATTAAAGGATCCTCATGTAATTTTTTACCTATACCATGACCACAATATTCTTTAACTACTGAATAACCAAATTTACTAACATAATTTTGTATAGTACTACCTATTAAATTTAATTTATTACCAGGTTTTACATATTTTAATGATTTAAATATACTATTTTTAGTTACTTTACATAAATTTATTGATTTATCATTTACATTACCTACTAAATACATCTTAGATGCATCAGAATAATAATTATTTTTACATACACTAATATCTATATTAATTATATCACCATCTTTCAAAAATTCATTATATTTTGGTATACCATGACATACAACATCATTTACAGATGTACAAATAGATTTTGGATAATTCATATAACCTAATGATGCAGGATAAGCTTTATAACAATTAACTATTTTTTTATAACAAATATAATCAATTTCTCCTGTAGATATACCAGGTTTAATATAATCATATATATAATTTAAAACTTTATGAACTATTTTAGATACTAAAATAATATTTTTAATATCTTTAAAATTATTTATTCTAATATACATATATTATAAATATAATTTAAAATAATATTATATTATAATATAATATAATATATATTTATTAAAATAATTATAAAAATAAAATGATAAATTTATCAATAAAAGAAATGATAAAAGCTGGAATACATTTTGGACATCAAACTAAATTTTGAAATCCAAAAATGAAACCATTTATATATACAAAATATAATAAAATACATATAATTAATTTAGAAAAAACTATTATATTATTTAAAAAAGCATTAAATGAAATACATAAAATATTTATTAATAAAAATAAAATTTTGTTTGTAGGAACTAAAAAAAATACATCTAAAATAATCAAAAAAATTGCAAAAAAATGTAAACAATTTTATATAAACAAAAGATGATTAGGTGGAACATTAACTAATTGAAAAACAGTTAAAAAATCAATTAAATTATTTAAAGATTTAGAACAAAAATTTAAAAAAAAGATTTTTAATAATTTAACTAAAAAAGAATATTTAAATAAAAAAAAAATATTTAAAAAATTATATAACAATTTAAATGGTATTAAAAATATGGGAGGAATACCTGATGCTATATTTATAATAGATGCAAAACATGAAAATTTAGCAATTAAAGAAGCTAAACAATTAAAAATAAAAATATTTTCTATAGTAGATACTAATACAAATCCTGAAAATATAGATTATATAATTCCAGGTAATGATGATTCTAAAAAAGCTATTAAATGATACTTAAAAAAAGTATATAAAATATATAATATATATAAAAAAAATAAATTATATGAATAATAAATTAGAAAATATAAAAAAAATAAGAAAAATAACAAAAATTAGTATATATAAATGTAAAAAAATTTTAGAAAAAAATAATTTTGATATATATAAATCATTAAAATATTTAAAAAAAAAAAAATTAAATAAAAAAAATAAATCATATCATGAATTTATAACAACTAAAACAAAAAAAAATATTACAATAATTATAAAATTTGAATCAGAAACTGACTTTATAATAAATAATATAGAATTTAAAAATTTTGAAAAAAAAATTATTTGTAATATTATAAATAATTACAAAAAATATAACATAGATTCAAAAAATATAAATAAAATTTTTAAAAATGATATAAATCTAATTACTAATAAATTAAATGAAAATATTAAAATTAAAAATTTTTTATATTTAAAATCTAATAAAGAAAAATATATATGTGATTATAATCATAATAGAAAAATTGGAGTAATAATTTTAGTTAAAAAAATTAACAAAAACAATATAATTAATATTAAAAAAGTAAGAAAAATAGCTATACATATAGCTGCTATACAACCAAAATATTTAAATATAAAATCAATATCTAATAAATATATAAAAAAAATAAAAGAAAATATTAAAATAAAATTTAAAAATAAATTAAAACATAAAAATATAAATAATGAAATTAAAGAAAAATTAAATAAAATATGTCTTAAAGAACAATTATTTTTATTTAAAAATAATATAAAAGTTAAAAAATATTTAAAAACAAATAATATTAAAGTAATTAAATTCTATTTATTAAAATCTAAAAATAATTAAAATATTAAAATTTAATTATTATAATTAATTATTATAATAT
Source organism: Candidatus Stammera capleta (assembly GCA_015134355.1). Taxonomy (GTDB): domain Bacteria; phylum Pseudomonadota; class Gammaproteobacteria; order Enterobacterales; family Enterobacteriaceae; genus Stammera; species Stammera capleta_L. The sequence continues at coordinate 188,868 of CP043978.1, read as the reverse complement.
ATAATAAAAAAAATTGGAGGTATGGCTGAGTGGTTTAAAGCAACGGTCTTGAAAATCGTAAACGATATTTTCGTTCGAGAGTTCGAATCTCTCTACCTCCGTATAAAATATTAATAAAATTAATTATGAAAAATATAAAATTAGAAATTTTATTAAATAAATATTTAAAAAATTATAATATAAAAGATAAATCATTAAATGGACTACAAATAGGAGGTAAAAATATAATTAATAAAATAATAACTAGTGTTAGTTTAACACCTAATTTAATAAAAAAATCTATATTATTAAAATTTAATACAATAATAGTACACCATGGGATATTATGAAAAAATAATAATATATTATCAAATTTTAATAAATCAATTATTAAAAATATATTAAAAAATAATATTAATTTATTTGCTTGACATATTCCATTAGATATACATAAAAATATAGGTAATAATATTTTATTATCAAAAAAATTAAATTTAAAAACAAAAATATTACCTAATAAAAATAATCCATATATAATATCTAAAATATATAAAAAAGATAATTTAATTCATAAAATTAAAAAAATATTTAAAATATTTATATATTATAAAGTTAAAAAAAAAATAAATAAAATATGTATATGTTGCGGAAATGGAAATAATTTTATAGAAAAAGCTATTATTAAATATAATATAGATACATATATAACTGGTGAAATATCAGAAATAAATTTTAATATTATTAAAAAATATAATATTAATCTAATAATACTAGGACATGAAGAATCAGAAATATATGGAATAAAAAAATTAAGTAAAATAATAACTAAAAAATATAATATTAAAACTTATAATTATAAAATAAAAAAAAAATTATTAAATTTTATAATAAAGGATTAAATAGTATAAAAAAATTTTCTAATAATTTTTCATAAAAATTTTTATTCTTTATAAATTTTAAATTTATTAAAATAGAATAATTCATATATTTTTTTAAAATATTAAATAATCTTTTATTTAAACAATAATTTTTAATTAATAATGCTATTTCAAAATTTAATCATATACTTCTGAAATCAAAATTTATAGTACCTAATACACTTATATTATAATCTACTAAAATCAATTTAGTATGTAAAAAATTTCCTTTAAATAAATATATTTTAACTCCAGATTTTATAAGGTCATAAAAAAAAAATCTACTTGATCAATAAATTAAAAATGTATCATTTTTTTCAGGAATTATTATACTAACATCAATACCTTTACTAGATACAGTACATATAGCATCAATTATACTATTACTAGGTATAAAATATGGAGTAGTAATCAAAATTCTATATTTAGATGAAAATATTAAATTTAATAAAAATCTATGAATAAGATTTCTTGGTAAACCTGGTCCTGATGTAATAACTTGAACTCAATTAATATATTTATTAATAATAATATTATTAAAATTATCAAAATTAATTTCTTTTTTTAAAATATTAATACCCGTTTGTAATTCTCAATCATAAGAAAAAATTATATTAATAATATTACCTAATAATTTACTTTTAATTTTAATCATTAAATCTATTCATATACCTAAATATATATTTTTATTAAAATAACTATCATCTATTAAATTCATACTTCCTGTATATATAATATTATTATCTATTAATATTATTTTTTTATGTTGTCTTAAATCTAATCTATTAAAAATAAGATTATTAAATTTAATTTCTAAATATTTTACTATTTGTATTCCTTCATTTATCATTAATAAAGGTCAATCAGTTTTAAAAAAATTTATACTTCCTATTGCATCTAAAATAATTTTACAATCTACTCCTCTTTTAGAAGCATTAATTAATTCAATAATTATTTTATTTGATAAATAACCAGGTTCTCATATATAAAAAATAATATATATATTCTTTTTAGAAAATTTTATATCATTAATAATTAAATGAATTAATTTATTACTATTATTTATTAATCATAATTTTTTGAAATATACTGGAGGTATACCTATATTATAATAAATAAAATTAAAAATATATTTATTTATTTGTTTTTTAATAAATTTATTATTTATATTTAATTTAATTAAATTTTTATGTCAAATATTATTAGATTTTATACAAATATCTTTTTTAATATAAAAATTATATAATATAATATATTTAATAATTAATATTAATATTAATAAAAATATTAAAATAAATAATAATAATAGAACATATATTAAAAACTTATAATTTATTTTTAATAAAAATTTTTTTAATAAATAAAACATAAACTTTTTAAATTATATTTAATAATATATTTATATTATTATTAATTATAAATTTTTACAAAATATAATTTATTATTAATTAATAAAATAAAAAATTAAATAAATGAAAAAATTAGAATTAAAAAATAAAATTATAAGTTTAAGAAAAAAAATCAATAAATATTCAAATAATTATTTAAATAAAGATAAAGATTTAATAAAAGATGAAAAATATGATTTTTTACTTAAAAAACTTATAACTTTAGAAAAAAAATATCCTATATACCAAACAAAAAATAGTCCTACAAAAATTATTAACTATAAATTTAATAAAAATAATATAAAAGAAAAACATGTAATTCCTATGCTTTCTATTAAAAGTATATATAATTTTAAATATATAAAAAAATTTTTAAATAAAATAAAAAAAAAATATAATAAAAAAAAATTTTGTTGTGAACTTAAAATAGATGGAATAGCAATTAGTTTAATTTATAAAAATAATAAATTATATAAATCAATAACTAAAGGAAATGGAATATATGGAGAAAATATTACAAATATAACAAAATATATTTCATCTATACCAAAAAAAATTAATTATAATAAAATAAAAAATATAATAGAAATTAGAGGAGAATTATTTATTAATAAAAAAAATTTTATTAAAATTCAAAAAAAAGAAAAAATATTTTCAAATTCTAGAAATCTTACATCAGGTACAATTAGATTATTAAATAAAAATTTAATAAAAAAAAGAAATTTATCATTTATTGCTTATGATATTATAATAAATAAATGCAGATATAAAATTAAAAGTAATATAAAATGTTTAAAAAAAATAAAAAAATTAGGTTTCAAAATTGATAAATATACTAAAAAATACACATCAATTAAAAAAATCAAAAAATTTTATAAAAAAATAGAAAAAAAAAAAAAAAAATTAAAATTTAATATTGACGGTGTTGTAATTAAAATTAATAATAGAAAATTACAAGAAAAATTAAAATATAATAACTATTATATTAATTGAGCTATTGCTATAAAATTTTCTTCTAAAAAAAAAACTACAATTATAAATAATATTAAATTTAAAGTTGGAAAAAGTGGAATAATAATACCTATAATTATTATAAAACCTATTTATATAGGAGGTGTAAAAATAAAAAAAATAAATTTATATAATTTAAATTGTTTAATAAAATTAAATATAAATATAAATGATAAAATTTTAATTGAAAGAAAAGGAGATGTAATACCTAAAATTAAAAAAATAATAAAAATTTATAATAAATTTAATAATATATATATAAATAAATGTCCATGTTGTAATTATAAAATTAATTTAAATTTAAATATTCCAAAATGTTTAAATAATAAATGTCAAAAAAAAATTTTAGGTAAAATTATTAATTTTGTTTCAAAAAATGGATTTAATATAAAATATTTAGGAAATAAAACATTAAAATTATTAATTAAAAATAAATATATAAATAATATAAATGATATATTTAAATTAAATATTAATAATTTAATTAAATTAAATAATTTTAAATATAAAAAATCTAATAATATAATTAAATCAATAAAAAATTCAATTAAAAATATTAAATTAAATAATTTTATATATTCATTATCAATACCATATATAGGTATATTATCTGCTAATTATATATATAAAAAAATAAAAAATATAAAATTTTTAAATAAAAAAAGTAATTATATAAAAAAATTAAATAAATTAAGTAAAAAACAAATTAATTCAATAATAACATTTTTAAATAATAAAAAAAATATTAATAATATAAATAAAATTATATTAATAATAAAAGAAAAAAATACTAAATTCTATAAAAATTATTTAATTTTAACAAAACTTTTTCCTTCTTTAAAATAAATATTAATTTAAATAAATCAATACCATATTTATATCCAATTAAAATATAACGTAAAAAAGAATATACATATTTACTTTTTAAATTATTATTATTAATATAATTTTTAATTATATATTTAATATTTTGTATACTTCATAAATTTAAATTATTAAATTTTTTTATAAAATATTTTGTTATAATATCTAAATTTAGATTAAATTTATTTAAAATATTTAAATCTAATTTAAAATTTCTATTTATTAATATATAAAAATCAACTATTTCATATAAAAAATATATTCTATTTAAAATTATAAAAAATATTTCATATAAATTATTTATATTATTTATATTTATTTTTTTTTTTAAAAAAAATGGTTTTATATAATAAATTAAATTATTATAACTAATATTATTAATATAATATTTATTAATTAAAATAATTTTTTTTTTATTTATAATACAAGGAGATTTATTAATATAATTAAAATTAAATATATTTATTAATTTTTTAATATCATTAACTTCTAAATTATTATTATTAATACCTAATTTTAATAAATAATTTATTAAAGTTTGAGGTAAATAACCATTATTAATAAAATTATTTACATTAAATGAATTATTTCTTTTGGAAAGTTTTTTCTTAAATTTATCTAAAATTATAGGTAAATGTATATACTTAGGAATTTTAAAATTTAAAGATTTTAATAAATTTATTTGTTTAGGAGTATTATTTAAATGTTCAGAACCTCTTATTATATGAGTAATTAACATATTATTATCATCTATAACTACACAAAAATTATAAGTTGGTAATCCATTAGATCTTCTTATTACAAAATCATCTAATTCTTTATTTTTAATATTTAAATTACCAAATATTAAATCATTAAATTTTACATTTCCTTTAATAAAATTTTTATATCTAATAACATATTTAGAATTTTTATAATTTAAATTTTTATTTCTACAATAACCATCATATTTTGGTTTTTTATTATTAAATATACATTTTTTACGAACTTCAATTAATCTTTCACAATTACAATAACATTTATAAGCTAAATTATTTTTTAATAATATATCTATATAATAATTATATAAATCAATATTTTCAGATTGAAAATATATTTTATTATCTCAATATAATCCTAATCAATCTAATAAATATAAAATGTTATCAATATATTTTTTATTACATCTTTTAATATCTGTATCTTCTATTCTTAAAAAAAATTTACCTTTAGATTTTCTAGCAAATAATCAAGAATATAAAGCAACACGTATATTACCTAAATGCAAATATCCTGTAGGACTAGGAGCAAATCTAGTAATTATATTCATAAAAACAAAATAAAAATTAAATTAAATTATAATATATAATTATATATATTAATTAATAATTTTAAAATAATAAATGACAAAATATATAAGAAATTTTTGTATTATAGCACATATTGATCATGGTAAATCAACATTTTCAGATAGAATAATAGAAATATGTAAAAATAAAAAATTTAAAAAAGGTCAAAATAGAATATTAGATTCAATGGAATTAGAAAAAGAAAAAGGAATTACTATAAAAGCTCAATGTGCTAATTTAAAATTTAAATACAAAAATAATATTTTTAAATTAAATTTAATAGATACACCTGGTCACATAGATTTTTCATATGAAGTATCAAAATCATTACATATTTGTGAAGGAGCAATATTATTAATAGATGTAACAAAAGGAATACAATCACAAACATTAAATAATTATAATATTGCTAAAAAATTAAAAATTAAAATATTAGTTGTAATAAATAAAATAGATATTGAAAATATAAATATAAAAATAATTAAAAAACAAATAAGAAAAATTTTAAAATATAAAAATAAAATATTTTTATGCTCATCTAAAACAGGATTAGGTATTAAAAAAATAATAAAAAATATAATAAAAATAATACCATCTCCTAAAAATAATAAAAATAAAAAATTATTAGCAATTATTATTGATTCATATTTTAATAATTATATAGGTACATTTTTATTAATTAAAATTAAATCAGGATATATAAAATTAAATGATGTAATTAAAATATCAAATATAAAAAAAAATTATACTATAGAAAATATTATTATATATACACCATATAAAAAAAAAATTAATATTTTATATAATGGAGAAGTAGGTTGAATAACATGTAAAATAAAAAAAATAAATAATAATTTAATAGGTAATATAATATATAATAATAATAATTTTAAAATAAATTATAAAAAAAACATTAAAAAAATAAATCCACAAATATTTGCAAGTATATATCCAAAAGAAAATAATAATTTTAATTACTTAAAAAAATCAATACAAAAATTACAATTAAATGATTCTTCATTAACATATGAAATAGAAAAATCACAAATATTAGGATTTGGATTTAGATGTGGTTTTTTAGGTACTTTACATATAGAAATTATAGGAGAAAGATTAAAAAGAGAATATAACTGTAAAATAATAATAGTAAATCCGACAATTACATTTAAAATTAAAACTAAAAATAATAATAAAATATATATAAATAATATAAATAAAATTATTAATATTAATAATATTAAATATATAAAAGAACCTATAGTTAAATGTAATATAAAATCTAAAAAACAATATATAGGTAAAATTATTAATTTTTGTAATGAAAAAAGAGGAGTTTTAAAAAATTTAAAATATATAAATAAAGAAGATATATTATTAAAATATAAAATACCACTTTTAGAAATTATAACAAATTTAAGCAATGATTTAAAATCTATAACACAAGGATATTGTTTTTATGATTATAAATTTTATAAATATAAAAAATCAAATATTATATTATTAAAAATAATTATAAATAAAAAAATAATTTACGGATTATCAAAACTAATACATAAAAATAATATCAAAAAAGAAAGTGAAAAAATATTAAATATATTCAAAAAATATATTAAAAGACAATTATTTAATATAACTATACAAATAGTATGTAATAATAAAATAATATATAAAACAAATATAAAAGCATTAAAAAAAAATGTAATTTCAAAATGTTATGGAGGAGATATAACTAGAAAAAAAAAATTAATTAGAAAACAAAAAATTGGTAAAAAAAAAATGAAAAAAATGGGTAATATTTTAATAAATCCTAAAATTTTTTATAAAATATTAAAAATAAATTAATATTTAAATATATATATAATAATATGAAAAATAATACATTTTTATTAATTATAATTATAACTGGAATTATATACATATTAAATTTTTTAAATTTAAAAATAAAAAAATTTATTATTATAAATAAAATAATTAAACTTTGTAATAATTTATTTCCTAAATTAATTTTAATTTTAATATTAAAATTATTTATATATGAAATATATTATATACCATCATCATCTATGATGCCTACTTTATGTATTGGAGATTTAATATTAGTAAATAAATTATCATATAATATTAAAAATCCTTTTAATAATAAAATTTTAATTAATATTAAAGAACCAAAATATGGAGACATTATAGTATTTAAATATCCAAATAATAAAAAAATTAATTATATTAAAAGAATTATAGGATTACCAAACGATAAAATAATTTATAATGAAAATTCTAAAAAAATTAAAATATATAAAAAATGTTCAAAAAGAAATAAACAATATTGTTTAAAAAATATTATTAGATATCATATAAATGATGACAAAATTTTAATAATATTTAAATATAAAAAAAATAAAATAATAAAAATAAAATTTTTAAAATTTAATAATTTAAATGTTAATAAATATAAAAAAAATAATATTTTAACTTTAAATAAAAAAACAGAATATTTAAATAATATAAAACATGACATATTATTTATAAAAAATAAAGATTTAAATTATAAAAAAATATATGAAAAACAATGAATATTACCTAATGATATGTATTTTGTTATGGGAGATTTTAGAGATAATAGTGAAGATAGTAGATACTGAGGATATTTAAATAAAAATCTAATAATAGGTAAAGCAGAATATATTTTATTAAATATAAATAAAATTAAATATAAATTTAAAAATATTTTTAATACAAACAATATATTTTAAAAAATCAAATATAAATTTTATATAAAAAAATGAAAAAATTACAAAAAAAAATTAGATATAAATTTTTTAAAAAAAAAATATTAATATTATGTTTAACACACAGAAGCTTTAATAAATATCATAATGAAAAATTAGAATTTTTAGGTGATTCTATATTGAATTTTATAATAACTAAAATTATATATAAAAAATATTTACATAAAGAAGAAGGTTATATGACAAGAATAAGATCTAATTTAGTAAATAAAAAAAATTTATTTAAAATAGCTAAAAATATTAAATTAAATAAATATATTAATTTAGGAAAATGTGAAATAAAAATGAAAGGACAATATAAAAAATCAATTTTAGCTAATACATTAGAAGCAATAATAGGTGGAATTTATTTAGATAGTAATAATATTAATATAGTAGAAAATACTATTAAATATCTATTCTTAAATAAAAAAATACTAAACAATAAAAATAAAAAAGATCCTAAAACTATATTACAAGAATATTTACAAAAATATAAAATATCTTTACCTAAATATTATATATATGATAAAAAAGGAAAAGATCATGAAAAAATTTTTACAGTACATTGTAAAATTAAAAATAATATTACTAAAGGACAAGGAAAAAATAAAAAAAAAGCAGAACAAATAGCAGCAAAAAAAGCATTAATAAAATTAGGTTTAAATTATTAAAATTATAATTAATAAAAATGAATAATGAAAAATTATCAATTATTTCTATAATAGGAAAAACTAATGTAGGAAAATCTACATTATTTAATAAATTAATAAATAAAAAATTATCTATAACTAGTAAAAAAAAAAATACTACTCAAAAAAGTTTAATAGGTATAAAAAATAAAAATAATAAACAATTTATTTATATAGATAATCCAGGATTAAATAATAATATAAATGTAATAAAATATATTAAAAATATTATAAAATATATTAAAAATAACTTATTAAATAATAATATTAATCTATTTATAATTATAATTGAAAAAAAATTAGATTATAATGAAATTAAAATTATAAAGTTTATAAAAAAAATTAAAATACCTTTAATTATATTAATAAATAAAATAGATAAATTAAAAAACAAAGAAATATTATTAAAAATTATTAAAAAAATTAAAAATTTAAATATAAATAATATAATACCTACAAATTTTAAAAAAAAAAAACATATATATTATGTTAAAAGAATTATAAATAAATTTTTAATAAACAAAAAACATTTATTTAAAAAAAATATATTAACAAATAGAAATAATGAATATATTATAAAAGAAATAATAAGAGAAAAAGTATTTAGATTAACTGGTGATGAATTACCATATAAATTAAAATTTAAAATAAAAAATATTCATAAAAATAATAATATAATGTATATTGAATGTTATATAATAATATTTAAAAAACAATATATTAAAATATTAATTGGAAAAAAAGGAAATAAAATAAATAAAATAATATATTTATCAAAAATAAATATAGAAAAATATTTTAATAATAAATATAAAATAAATTTAATTATTAAAATAAAATATATAAAATAATATTTTATAAAAATTAAAATAAATATTTATATAATTTATTCATTATTAATATATGCTTATTTATTTTATACAAATGATAAATAAATATTTTATTATAAAAACCTTTAAATAATTTTTTTTTTTTTTTATATATATATTTAAAATTTTTTATATTTTGTTTATTATTATTATAATTATTAAAATTTGTACAATTATAATAAATATATCTTCTAAATAAATTAAGTAAAAATAAAATATTTTTATTTTTTAAATATTTATATTTTACTAAAATTAAAATTGAATTAATATTTTCTAATAATATATAATTATTAATTATTCATAAATTAAAATAATTGAAATAAAATTTACTTAAATAATGTTCATTATATAAGTTAATATAATAAGTAAATATATGATTTTGTAATTGATTAATTAAAATATTACTTTTAAAGTTATATATTTTTAAATAACTAAAATTTTTAAATTTCTTAGTAAAAAAAATTTTATATATAATAAATATAAAATTAATATTTTTAATTAAAAATTTTGTATTTCATAATGATCATAAAAAATTATTTAAAATTAAAGATATAAAACATCCCATAAATATATCTAATAATCTTAAATAAAATAATTTTAAAATATTTAAATAAAATAATTTATTATTTAAAAAAGAAGATATAGTAAATCCTATTATAGATATAAAATAATTATTTTTAATTAATAAATAACTAATATTATTTAAAAAAAACATTAAAATAAAATTAATTAAATTATTAAAATTTAACTTAACTAAAAATATAGATATAACTATTCCTATTAATACTCCAAAAAATCTATTCACTATTTTAATTAAAATATTAAAATAATTATTTTGATTAATATATATAATAGTTATTAATATTCAATAATATTTAAATATTCTTTTATTTTTAAATAATATAAAAAAAAAATTAAATAATAATGTTAACTTTAAAAAATATCTATAATTATTTATATTAAAATCAAATACATATTTAATAATTCTAAAATCATACATAAATATTATATCATTTATATACTTTTTATCATTTTTATTTTTTTTTATATATATAAATAAATAAAATATAATATTTTTTAAGTACATAATATTTAATATTTTATTAAATTTATATAAATTTCTATTAAATATATTAATTTTTTTTTTAAATAATTTATTTAAAACAATATATTTTCTATATAAAATATTAATTCCAATTTTTAATATAATTTTAGATAATAATATTACATTATTATTAAAAAATTTAATTTTTTTTTTATCAAAAAATTTAAAATTATTTTTATTAATATTTAAATTTACAAATAAATTATCTTTTAAATAAATAGCTATTTTAAAATATTTAATTAAATAATATTTTTCTTCTTTAAATAAAAATAACATATCCAATTGTTCATAACTATTAATAATTAAATCCATAATTTTTTTATGTGATAACATATTAATTTCATAATTAATATTATTTACATTTTTATTACTTAAAAAATATTTATTTTTAATTAATATAGATAATTCTTTATATAAATTATAAATATTTTCTCTTAAAAATTGATTTTTAAATATATATGCTCAACAAATATTTAAAATTCCTCAAAATCATATACCTAAAAAAAATAAAAACGAAATAATTAAAAAATTAAATTTTAATAATAAATTAAAAAAAAACAAAGATACTATTAGACAACCTAATATAATTCTATTATAAAAATAAAATAATTCACTTAAAATACCTAAAAAAATATTTAAAAAAAATAAATAAATATAAAAAGGTATATTAAAAAAGAAACATAATTGTATTAGTATAATACTAAAAAAAAACATTATACTAGATATAAAAATTTTATTTAAAAAAAATATATTAATTATATCTAAACCTATAAAACTACTAAATGAAGGTATAAAAGAAAAAAAAAAACTATAATTTTTTTTAAATAAATTTAATAATAAAGAAGGAATACTTAACAAAAGTATTTGTTTTCAAAAAAAATTATAATTTATATTAAAAAAAAATTTTTTAAACATTGAAATAATTATAATATAAAAATAAACTATTAAATTATATAAAATAATAATCAATAAAATAAATAATAATATTATATAATAAAAATTATGATTACATGAAAAAAAATTATAAATAAAGAAAAAAATAAAAAATATTTTATAAATATTATTAATTTTTTAAAAAATGAATATAATAAAAAAAACATATTCCCTAAAAAAAAAAATATATTTAATTGTTTTAAATTTACAAAATTTAATAAAATTAAAATAGTAATTATAGGTCAAGATCCTTATTATAAAAAAAATCAGGCAAATGGATTAGCTTTTTCAATAAATAAAAATATAAAATTAACAGAATGTATAAAAAATATATATAAAGAAATAAAAAATGAATATCCAAAATTTAAAATACCTAAAAATGGATGTTTAAAAAAATGATCTAAACAGGGAATTTTGTTATTAAATAGTATATTAACAGTTGAAGAAAATAATCCACTTGCACATAAAAATATAGGTTGAGAAAAATTTACTAATAATATAATTCTATATATTAATAAATATTTAAATAAAATTATATTTATATTATGGGGTAATTATGCAAAAAAAAAAATTAAATTAATAAATATTAAAAAACATATAATATTAAAATCTTCACATCCATCTACTTTATCAGCTAATAAAGGATTTTTTGGATGTAATCATTTTATAAAAGTAAATAATATTTTAAAAAAATTTAAATTAAAACAAATAAAATGATAATAATTTTTAATTAAATGTAAATTTAAGTATATTATTTATACATTCAATTTTTCTTTTAGCTATATATTTAATTTTTTTTTTTCCATTTAATAATATATTTTTAATTAAATTTTCATTATTTCTATAAAATAAAAATTTCCTTTGTAATAATTTAATAAAACTACATAATTCTTTAGATAATATTTCTTTAAATTTTTTATAATTACATTTATAAAAATATTCTTCTAAAGAACTTATAGAAACATTTTTTATACCTGATAATATATTTAATAAATTAGAAATTCCAGGTTTATTTTTAATATCAAAAACTATTTTAGGAGGATTATCACTATCAGTTACACAATTATTTATTTTATCTTTAATAACTTCAATTTTATCTAATAAAAAAATAACATTATTTTTATTTAAATCTGATTTTGACATTTTTTTATTAATATTTATTAATGACATAATTTTAGAAAAATTTTTACTTATTATAATTTCTGGATATATAAAAAAATCACAATTATATATTTTATTAAATCTTTTAGATATATTACGAACTAATTCTAAATGTTGTAATTGATCATAACCTACACATACATACTTAGAATCATATAATAATATATCAGAAGCCATTAAAACAGGATAACTTAATAAAGATAAATTATTATTAAACTTATTTTTAGATTTATCTTTAAATTGAGTCATTCTATTTAATTCACCAATATATGTATAACAATTTAATATTCAATATAATTGAAGATGTTCAATAATATCAGATTGTAAAAAAATTATACATTTATTATAATTAATACCTGAAGCTAATATTAATGAAACTAAATCTAAAATATTTAAATTAATATTATAATTTTTATTAAAAGTACTTAAAGAATGTAAATTAGCTATACAATATAAACAATTATATTTTTTTTGTAAAATATTTCATAACTTAAATATACCTAAATAATGACCTATAGTAATACTACCAGTAGGTTGAATAGCACTAAATAATATATCTTTATTCTTTTTAATATAATAATTATTATATATCATTGTAAAAATATTTATAAATTAAAATTATTAATATTCATTATTATTATTTAATAAATTTTTTAATTTTAAACTTGCAATTTCCTCATCATTTAAATTATCACTATTTTTTATTAATTTTTTTTTTTTATAATAAGATTTTCTTTTATGATAAAAATATCCAGTACCTGAAGGTATTAATCTACCTACTATAACATTTTCTTTTAAACCTTTTAAATTATCTCTTTTACCTGATATTGCTGATTCAGTCAAAATTCTAGTAGTTTCCTGAAAAGATGCAGCAGAAATAAATGATTCAGTAGCTAAAGAAGCTTTAGTTATACCTAATAAATTTCTAACAAATTTTATTTCTTTTTTATTATCTTTAATTAATTTTTTATTTATTTTTCTAATTTTAGATAACTCTATTTGTTCACCATTTAAATAATATGAATCACCTGAATCTATAATTGTTACTCTTCTTAACATTTGTCTAATAATTATTTCAATATGTTTATCATTTATTTTAACACCTTGTAATCTATATATATTTTGAACTTCATTAACAATAAACTTAGTTAATTCTTCTACACCTCTTAATCTTAAAATATCATAAGATGATTCTTGACCTTCAGAAATAATATCACCTTTTTTAACATATTCACCTTCAAAAACATTTAATTTTTTTCATTTAGGTATCATTTCTTCATGTGTATTATATTTAGAAATAATTTTTAAACATTTTTTACCTTTAGTTTCTCTACCAAAATTTATAATACCTTCTATTTCTGCTAATATAGCTGATTCTTTAGGTTCCCTAGCTTCAAATAAATCAGCAATTCTAGGTAAACCTCCAGTTATATCTCTAGTACCACCATATTCTAAAGGTACTCTAGCTAAAATATCTCCAGAATGTACAAAAGAATTATTATCAACATTAACAATAGATTTAGGAGGTAAAATATATTGAGCTATTAAATCTTTATCATTAATTAAAATATCATTTCCATTTATATCAACTATTTTTATTGAAGCTCTTAATTCATTTTTATTATTACTTATACGATCTGAAGAATCTAATATTAATATAGAAGATAAACCTGTTAATTCATCATTTTGTTTAATAATAGTTTGACCTTCATACATATCTATATATTTAACATATCCACTTACTTCAGTAATAATAGGCATAGTATGTGGATCCCAATTAACTAATACTTCATCTTTATAAACTTTTTCATTATTTTTTTTTTCTAATATAGATCCATAAGGTAATTTATAATTTTCTTTTACTATTCCAGTTTTATCTATTATTTTAAGTTCAACATTACGTGAAATAATAACAAATTTACCTAAAGAATTTATAACATATTTAAAATTAATTAATTTAACAAATCCATTATTTTTAATCTTTATATAAGATTCAGAAGCTGATCTATAAGCTGCACCACCAACATGGAAAGTTCTCATAGTTAATTGTGTACCTGGTTCACCAATAGATTGAGCAGCTATAACTCCTACAGCTTCACCTTGATTAATTAAATGACCTCTAGATAAATCTTTACCATAACAAAAAGAACAAATACCAAAATTAGTTTCACATGTTACTACAGATCTAACTTTAATACTATAAATTCCAGAATTTTCTATATTAAAACAATCTTTTTCATTTAATAATTTATCTTTTTTTAAAACTTTTTTAATATTAGAACAATAAATATCTTCTAATAAAACCCTACCTAAAATACGTTCTTTTAAAGATTCCTTAATATCTCCTCCTTCAATTATTGAACTAATTAATAAACCCTCTTTTGTATGACAATTTTTTTCTGTTATTACTAAATCTTGTGCTACATCAACTAATCTTCTAGTTAAATAACCAGAATTTGCTGTTTTTAAAGCTGTATCTGCCAAACCTTTTCTAGCACCATGAGTAGAAATAAAATATTGAATAACATTTAAACCTTCTCTAAAATTTGCTGTTATTGCAGTTTCAATTATAGAACCATCTGGTTTAGCCATTAATCCTCTCATTCCAGCTAATTGTCTAATTTGAGCTGGAGAACCTCTAGCACCAGAATCAGCCATCATAAATATATTATTAAATGATTTTTGTTTTATAATTTTTCCATTTATATTAATATATTCAGTTGATAAATTATTTATCATTGATTTAGCTATTTTTTCATTAGCTTTAGCTCATATATCTATAACTTTATTATATTTTTCACCTAATGTAACTAATCCAGAATTAAATTGATCTTGTATTTCATTAATTCTATTCTCTGCTTTTTCTATTATATTACTTTTATTATTAGGTATGATCATATCATTAATACTTATAGATAAACCAGAAATTGTGGCAAACTTAAAACCTATAGACATAATATTATCTGAAAATATTATAGTTTTTTTTAAACCTAAATTTTGATAACATATACTTAATATTTCAGATATTTCATTTTTATCAATAACTTTATTAAATAAACTAAAAGATAAACCTTTAGGACAAATATTTCATAAAATACAACGACCTATACTAGTTAAATAAATATTTTCATTTTTAATAAAAATATCATTATCTAATAAATATTCAGTTATTTTTACTTTTATTTCTGTATGTAAAGAATAAATTTTATTATAATATAATATTTCAGCTTCATAACTATTTGCTACAAATATATTTTCATTAAATAAATTTTTTATTATTTTAGTCATATAATATAATCCTAAAATAACATCTTGTGATGGAACTATAACTGGTTCTCCATTAGCAGGAGATAATATATTATTAGTAGACATCATTAATATACGAGCTTCTAATTGAGCTTCTAAAGTTAAAGGTATATGAACAGCCATTTGATCACCATCAAAATCTGCATTAAATGCAGCACATACTAAAGGATGTAACTGTATAGCTTTACCTTCAACTAAAATAGGTTCAAAAGCTTGTATTCCTAATCTATGCAAAGTCGGAGCTCTATTTAATAATATAGGATGTTGTTTTATAACATCATCTAAAATATCTCAAATTATAGAATCTTCATTTTCAACCATTTTTTTAGCTGATTTAATAGTATTAGCAAAACCATAAATTTCCAATTTACCATATATAAATGGTTTAAATAATTCTAAAGCCATTTTTTTAGGTAACCCACATTGATTTAATCTTAAAAAAGGACCTACAGTAATAACTGATCTACCTGAATAATCAACTCTTTTACCTAATAAATTTTGTCTAAATCTACCTTGTTTACCCTTAATCATATCAGATAAAGATTTTAATGGTCTTTTATTAGATCCTGTTATAGCAAATCCTCTTCTTCCATTATCTAATAAAGCATCTACAGCTTCTTGTAACATCCTTTTTTCATTTTTTATAATTATATCAGGAGCTAATAAATCTAATAATCTTTTAAGACGATTATTTCTATTAATAACTCTTCTATATAAATCATTTAAATCAGATGTAGCAAATCTACCACCATCTAATGGAACTAATGGTCTTAAATCAGGAGGTAAAACTGGTAAAACTTCTAATATCATTCATTTAGGTTTATTACCAGAATTTATCAATGATTCTATTAATCTAATTCTTTTAGAAATTTTTTTTTTTTTAATTTCAGAATTATTATCCTTTAATAAATTTAATAATTTATTATATTCTAAATTTAAATTAAAATTTTTTAATAATATTTGTATAGCTTCAGCCCCCATTTGTGCTTCAAATTTATTACTAAATTTTTTATAATATTTTAAATATTCTTCTTCACTTAATATACTACCTAATTTTAAATCATCTATTTTAGAACTAATAACTATATAAGATTCAAAATATAATACTTTTTCAATATATTTTAAAGGTATATCTAATAACATTCCAATTCTAGAAGGTAATGATTTTAAAAATCATATATGAGCTACAGGAGCTGATAATTCTATGTGACCCATTCTTTCTCTACGAACTTTAGAATGTGTAACTTCAACACCACATTTTTCACAAATTATACCTTTATATTTTAATCTTTTATATTTACCACATAAACATTCATAATCTTTAATTGGACCAAATATACGAGAACAAAATAATCCATCTCTTTCAGGTTTAAAAGTACGATAATTAATAGTTTCAGGTTTTTTAACCTCTCCATAAGATCATGATCTTATTTTTTTAGGAGAAGCTAAACTTATTCTAATTGAATTAAACTCTTTTTCAAAAGATTTATTTTTAAAAAAATTTATAAAATTATTATTCACTAAATTAATTTCCTTACTAAACTTTTTAAAATTATCAAAATTTACTTAATTATTTTCTAAATCTATATTAATAGCTAATGAATATATTTCTTTTAATAAAACATTAAATGATTCTGGCATACCAGGTTCCATTTTATGATTATCATTTATAATATTTTTATACATTTTTGTTCTACCATTAACATCATCAGACTTTACAGTTAACATTTCTTGCAAAGTATAAGCTGCACCATAAGCTTCTAAAGCTCAAACTTCCATTTCACCAAATCTTTGACCACCAAACTGTGATTTACCACCTAAAGGTTGTTGAGTAATTAAACTATAAGAACCAGTAGATCTAGCATGAATTTTATCATCTACTAGATGATTAAGTTTCATCATATATATGTAACCTACTGTTATAGGTTTATCAAATTTATCACCTGTTAAGCCATCATATAAATATATTTGACCTGATAATGGTATATTTAATAATTTAAATAACTTTTTCATTTCATATTCTTTAATTCCATCAAATACTGGGGTAGCAATAGGAAATCCTTTACTTAAATTTTTTGCTAATATAATAAATTCATTATCAGTAAAATTATTTAAATTAATCTTTTTTTTACTATTAAAATTATAAATTTTTTTAATAAATTTTTTTATTTTATATAAATTAATATTTTTTTTACTTAATAAATAATTAATTTTATCTCCTAAAGCTTTAGAAATCATACCTAAATGCGTTTCTAAAATTTGACCTATATTCATTCTAGAAGGAACACCTAAAGGATTTAAAACTATATCTACAGGTATACCTTTATCATCATAAGGCATATCTTCAATAGGACAAATTTTCGAAATAACACCTTTATTACCATGTCTACCAGACATTTTATCACCTACTTGTAATTTACATTTAATAGATAAATAAACTTTTATAATTTTTATAATTCCAGGTGCCAACTCATTTCCTTTAATAATTAATTTTTCTAATTTATAAATTTTTCTTTTAAATATTTTTTTTAATTTTATAAAAGAACTAATTAATTTATTAACTTTTTTTCTTAAATATAAATTATTTATTTTAAATAAAAATTTTTTATTTAAAAAAATATTTTTAATACTTAATTTTTCAAAATTATATTTTTTAAATAAATATTTAATATTTTTAAATAATAATTCTTTAAAATATAATAATTCTTTATTAAAATTTTTTTTAATTAAATCTAATTTCATTTCCTCTATTTCTAATAATCTTTTACTTTTTTTAATACCTTCTCTAGAAAATATTTGAACATCTATAACTGTTCCAGAATAACCACTAGGTACTCTTAAAGAAGAATCTTTAACTTCTGAAGCTTTTTCACCAAATATAGCTCTTAATAATTTTTCTTCTGGTGTTAAATTAGTTTCACCTTTAGGAGTAACTTTACCAACTAAAATATCACCACTACTAACTTCTGCTCCTACATACACTATACCACTTTCATCTAATTTAGATAATAAATAATCATTAATATTTGGAATATCAGAAGTTATTTCTTCCATACCTAATTTAGTGTCTCTACATATACAGCAAAATTCATGAATATGTACAGTAGTAAATAAATCTTTATGTATAACATTTTCTGAAATTAATATAGAATCTTCAAAATTATATCCATTTCATGGCATAAAAGCTACTCTTATATTTTGACCTAAAGCTAATTCTCCTAAATCAGTTGCTGAACTATCAGCTAATATATCACCTTTATTAACTTTTTCATTTAAATAAACACAAGGTCTTTGATTTATACAAGTATTTTGATTAGATCTTAAATATTTATCTAAATAATAAATATTTAACATTTTTTTGAAATCTTTATATTCATTTAATTCAACTACTATCTTACAAGAATCAACATATTTAACAATTCCACTATTTTTGCAAATTATTAAATAACCAGAATCTCTTGCTATTATACTTTCCATACCAGTACCAACTAATGGAGATTGAGGATTAACACAAGGTACAGATTGTCTTTGCATATTAGCACCCATTAATGCTCTATTAGCATCATCATGCTCTAAAAAAGGTATTAAAGCAGAACCAATAGAAACAATTTGTTGAGGAGAAATATCCATAAAATTTATTTCATTATACTTAAATAAATTAAATTCACCTTTATATCTACAAACAACAAATTCATCTTTAATTTTACCTAATTTATTTAATCTAATATTAGCTTGAGCAATTATATAATTACTATCTTCTATTGCAGATAAATAATTAATATCATTAGTAACATAACCTTTATTAACTAATCTATATGGTGTTTCTAAAAAACCATATTTATTAATTCTAGAATAAATTGACAAAGAATTTATTAGACCAATATTTGGACCTTCAGGAGTTTCTATAGGACATATTCTACCATAATGAGAAGTATGTACATCTCTTACTTCAAATCCAGCTCTTTCTCTAGTTAAACCTCCAGGACCTAATGCAGATAATCTTCTTTTATGAGTTATTTCAGATAAAGGATTATTTTGATCCATAAATTGAGATAATTGACTAGAACAAAAAAAATCTTTTAATATAGCTGTTAAAGGTTTAGAATTAATTAAATCTTTTGGGTAAATATTATAAATTTTATTAGATAAACGTTCTTTAACAGTTTTATCAATTCTTAATAAACCTATTCTAAATTGATTTTCAATCATTTCTCCTACAGACTTAACTCTTCTATTACCCAAATGATCAATATCATCAATATTATCTTCACCATTTCTAATACTAATTAATTTTTTTATAATATTTATAATATCTTTTTCCTGTAAAATAGTAGGACCATTTATATCATTCTCACCTATAGATTTATTAATTTTCATTCTTCCAATATTAGATAAATCATATTTACTATCATTAAAAAATAAATTTTTAAACAAATCTTCTGATGATTCAATAGTAGTTGGCTCACCAGGTTTAACCATTTTATAAATTTCTAATAATGCAGAATCTTTATCATAAGTATTATCTATATTAAGAGTATTAGATATATAACCACCTTTATTTAATTCATTTATATATAAAACTTTAATAACTTTAAAATTTGAATTAATAATATTATTTAATATATCTATATTTAATTTAGAATTTGCATGAGCTATAATTTTATCTTTACCATTATTATTAATAACATAATTATTAGATAATATTTTATTTATTAAATAATCTTTAGGAACATTTATTAAATTAACATTATCATTTTCCATTTTTTTAATATGTTTAGATAAAATTCTTATACCTTTTTTAACATAAATCTTATTATTATAAATAATATCAAAATTTAATATTTCACCCCTAATTCTTAAAGGTACTAGTTCCATAAAAATATTATTATCTACAATTTTAAATATTATAAAATCAAAAAATGTATATAATATTTTTTCTACACTATAATTTAGAGCTCGCAAAATTATAGTAATAGGCATTTTTTTTTTACGATCAATTCTAAAAAATAAATAATCTTTTATATCAAATTCAAAATCTATTCAAGAACCCCTATAAGGTATTATTCTAGCATTATATAAATTTTTACCAAAAGAATTATTTTTACTTTTATTACAATCAAAATATACACCAGGACTTCTATGTAATTGAGATACTACAACTCTTTCTGTACCATTAACTATAAAAGTACCTCTTTTAGTCATTAAAGGTATTTCACCCATATATACTATTTGATCTTTACTTTCATTTTTAATATCATCTTTATAAAAATATAAACATAATTTAACTTTTAAAGAAATAGAATAGGTTAAGCCTCTTATTAAACATTCTTTATCACTAAATAAATTTTTTTTTAAAATATATCCTTTATATACTAATTTAATACTTTTATTATAATTAAATATAGGAAAAATAGATTTAAAAGATAAATCTATTCCAGAATAAGAATTATTATTTTTATATAAAAAACTATTATAAGAATCTATTTGTATAGAAAGTAAATATGGTATATCTAGTATTTTAGGTATTTTACTAAAATTTTTACGTATACGTTTTTTTTCAGTATTAGAAAAATACATATAAT
The DNA here is from genome assembly GCA_015134355.1 of Candidatus Stammera capleta. Classification (GTDB taxonomy): domain Bacteria; phylum Pseudomonadota; class Gammaproteobacteria; order Enterobacterales; family Enterobacteriaceae; genus Stammera; species Stammera capleta_L. Next base: position 166,968 of record CP043978.1, on the reverse strand, counting down.
TTCCAATTTATATTCTTAAAAATAATTATATTATTTAATTTCAATAACTGCTCCTACTTCTTCTAAAGATTTTTTTAATATATTTAAATCTTTTTTATTTATTTTCTCTTTAATTAAAACAGGACAAGAATCAACTAAATCTTTAGCTTCTTTTAAACCAAGATTTAAAAAATTTCTAACAATTTTAATTACAGATATTTTATTATTTCCAATAGAATTTAAATATAAATCAAACTCATCTTTCTCTTCCTTCTCAGGAATAGATTTACTATTAGAAAAAAAATCTGAATTTAAATTAGAACTATTTATACCAAATTTTTTTTCCATACAATCTATTAATTCAATAATTTCTAATAAAGACATTGATGAAATTCTATCTAAAATCTGTTCTTTAGTTATTTGTTGTTTCATATATTTTTAATATCCATTTATTAATTAAGTTTTAAAACTTTTTAATATTAATAAAATATTTAAAATCTTTAAAATAGTTATACTTTTAAGATAATAACAAAAATAAGAAATAGATTTATTAAAATTATCTAAAATTATTAATTTATCTTTAATATCTAAAGAAATATTCCTACCTTCATATATTAAACATCTTAAAGCAAAATTATCTTTATAATTATCATTTAAATATAATATTTTAAAAATATTATTAATATTTTTTTTATTTGAATAAATTAAAATACTAGGTCCTATTATAAATTTACTTAAAAAACTTATATTAGTATTTTTAATAGCTAATTTTAATAAATTATTTCTTAAAACTAATATAAAAGCATCGCATTTATAAATTTCTTTTCTTAAAATATTTAAACTATTACATTTAAAATTTTTAAAATTAATTAAAATTATAAATAAACATTTCAATAAATTATTATTAAGTTTAGAAACTATTTTTTTTTTATCTTTGAATTTTAATAACATTAATATTACCTAAATAATCTTATTTTATAAAATTATAATAAAATATAATTAAATTTTAATTATATAACTTTTACCCATAGTACTAGAAACAAAAATTTTTTTTATAAATATTAATTTTCTATTAAATTTAGATATATATAATTTAACAGAATTTAAAAAAACAAATAAATTATCTGCTAATTTATAATTATCAAAATTTATTTTACCTATACATAAATTTATAACTCCAAATTTATCATTTTTATAAATTACTTTACCATTTAAAAAATCATATACAGTATCTTTTAAATTATTTGTAATTGTACCCAATTTTAAATCAGGTATTTTATTTTTAGAACCTAATATATTAAATATTTTACTATTAAAATTATTAAAATAATTTACAGTAGTTATAATTAAATTAAAATTATTAATGTAATTTTTATTATTTATTAAATTTTCAATATTACTTAAATTAACACCTCAAGATAAAACTAAATTTTTATCTATATTATTATCCAAAACTAATATTTTATATTTTTTTCCATTACCATGAGGTAATATTACATTACCTAAAATATTTTTATTAATATCTTTTATATCCATATTTAAAACTATTGAAATATCAATAGATTCTATAAAATTTCTTTTAATATTATCTTCTTTTAAATTATTAAAAATTTTAATATAATCATTTAAAATATTCTGTTTACTATTTTTAAAAATTTTTTTCATATTTAAAATTATAAAAAATTAATTATATTTAAATTTTATATTCAATGCCCATAGAATTTGCAGTTCCAATAATTGACTTAATCAATTTTTCTATATTATAAGAATTACTATCCAAAATTTTTATCTGAGCTATTTTAATTAACTGTTTTTTATTAATACTACCTATTATTTTTTTACCAGGATTATTAGAACCTTTTTCAACTAAAGAATACTTTTTAATTAAATAAGAAACAGTAGGACTTTTAATTATAAAATCAAATGTACGATCAGAAAACACTGTTATAATTACAGGTATAGGTATACCTTTATCTAAATGAGAAGTTCTTTGATTAAATAATTTACAAAAATTCATAATATTTAAACCATTCTGTCCTAATATAGGACCAACAGGAGGACTTGGATTAGCCATACCTGATAAAACTTGTAATTTAATATAAGATTTAATTTTCTTAGACATATTTATAATAAAAAATTAAAATAATAAATTTATAAATAACTATTAATAACTTTTTTCTACTTGAGAAAAATCTAATTCAACAGGAGTTGATCTACCAAATATCAAAACAGAAACCTTTAATCTATTTTTATCATAATCTACTTCTTCAACTGTACCACTGAAATCAGAAAATGGACCATTATTAACTCTAATTAATTCTCCTAATTCAAATAAAACTTTAGGTTTAGGTTTACAACCTATTTTATTTAATTTATTTTTTATAATATTAATCTCTTTTTTACTTATTGGAAAAGGATTAGACGAATTACCTCCTATAAAACCTATAATTCTAGGAATATTTTTTATTAAATACCAATTTCTTTCATTCATAATCATATTAATTAAAAAATATCCAGGAAAAAATTTACGATCACTTTTAATCTTAACACCATTTTTCATTTCAATAATTTTTTCAGTAGGTATTAAAATATCACCAAAATCATTTTTTAATTTATTTATTTTAATAAAATATTTTAATTTATCTACTACTTTATTTTCAAAACCTGAAAAAACTTGTATAACATACCATTTTTTAGAATTATTAAACATTTCATAACCTTAAATTATTTAATATAGTTAAAGTATATAATATAACTATATCAATAAATCAAATTATTCAAGAAATTAATAAAGTAAATAAAAAAACTATTAATACAATTTTAATAATATTATAATTAGAAGGTCACTTAACCATTTTAATTTCTTTTTTAGATTCTTTTAAAAAAATAATAAAATTTTTAAATCATAAAAAAGATTTAACAATTGAAAATAAAATAAAAAATAATAAAATATTAAATATTAAATTTAAAAATCAAAATAATTTATTATAATAATAATAATTTAATATAAATATAAAAAATAAAAAAATATAAACTAAAAATAACTTATAAAAACTTTTTATTTTATTGAAAATAATATACATTTTAAAATATTTATAAAAAAAAAATAGACTTTAAATTATATATTTTAATTTAAAAACTAAAAAATTACAATATATTTTTAAATAATATAATTATATAATAAATAAATTTAAATAATTAAATTAAATATAAAAAAAATTTTTCAAAAAATCTCATTTTTTTATAATTTAAATTATTATAATGATCAAAATTAATTAAATGTAAAAAACTATGTGTCAATATATATAAAAAATAATAATTATAATTTTTATTTTCCTTTAAACATTTAATTAATAATATTTTAGGACAAATTATAATATCACCTAATAAATTATATTTTATAGGATTAAAATATTTAAATGATAAAACATCAGTATAATTATTATTATTATTAAATTTATTATTTAAATATAAAATATAACATTTATTAACTAAAGTTACATTAATATATTTATTAATATTAAAAAATATCAATAAACTATTAAATAATTTATTAATAAAAAAATTATCAATTAAAAAAAAACAATCATTAAAAAAAATATTTAAATTTAAAAATTTATTTAATAAATATATATTACAATTTTTCATAAGCCTTTAATACATCTTTTAAAATAGAAGAACGAATTATATCCTTATAATCAAAAAATGTAAAACCTATATTACTATAATTTTTAAATATATTAATTGAATGTTTTAAGCCTGAAACAATTTTGTTAGGCAAATCAATTTGAGATATATCACCATTAATTACAGCTTTAGAATTAAAACCTAATCTAGTTAAAAACATTTTCATTTGATTTATAGTAGTATTTTGAGCTTCATCTAAAATTATAAAACTATTATTAAAAGTTCTACCTCTCATATAAGCTAAAGGAACTACTTCTATAATATTACTTAATATATATTTATTATAAAAATTAGAACCTAATATTTCAAATAAAATATCATATATTGGACATAAATAAGGATCAATTTTTTGATTAAAATTTCCTGGTAAATAACCTAATTTTTCACCTGCTTCTACAATAGGACGTGCTAAAATAATTTTATATACCTTTCTTTTATTTAAATAATCTATAGCTAAAGCTGTAGATAAATAAGTTTTACCTGTTCCTGAAACACCTATACCAAATGTAATAACTTTATTAGTAATATTATTTAAAAATAAAAATTGTTTCTTATTTTTAGGTTTAATATAATTTAAATTATTTTTTATATATTTTTTTTTAAATAAATTTTTCATTATTAAACTCATATTTAAATAATAATATTATAAGTTACCATATAAATAATTTTTATTACTAATATCATTAATTTTAATATATATTAATTTTCCTAATAAATTTTTATCACCTAAAAAATATACCTTTCTATTATTTTCTGTTCTACCAAATAAAAATTTAGAATTTTTTTTAGAAAAACCTTCAACTAATATTTTATATTTATTATATAACATTTTTTTATTTCAATAAATTATATTATTATCTATTAAATTCTTAATTTCTTTAAATCTTCTTTTTTTTTCAATCAAACTTACATTATCTTTCATATAATAAGATTTTGTACCAGGTCTAGGAGAATACATAAATATATAACTATGATCAAATTTTAATTCATTAATTAAATCTAAAGTCAATAAAAAATCTTTTTCTGATTCACCTGGAAAACCTACTATAAAATCAGTACTAAATATCATATTAGGTCTAACATTTAAAATTTTATTTACTAATTCTTTATAAAATTCTATACTATATTTTCTATTCATTAATTTTAATATTTTATTAGAACCACTTTGTACAGGTAAATGTAAATAACTAACAATTTTATCAATATATTTATAACTATTTATAATATCATTATTAAAATTAAATGGATTACTTGTAGTAAATCTTATTCTTTTAATATTATCAATTTTAGAAATTAAATTTAATAAATTTGAAAAACTACATAATTTTCCATTACTAAAAATACCTGAATAAGAATTAACATTTTGACCTAATAAATTAATTTCATATATATTTTGTTTAGATAAATAACAAACTTCCTCTATAATTTTTTCTGGTGATCTGCTAACTTCACTACCTCTAGTAAAAGGAACAATACAATATGAACAAAATTTATTACATCCTTCCATAATAGAAACATAAGTATTTAATTTAATATTATTAAAATTAAAATCCTTTTTATTAATAATATTTTTATCTATTTTATAAGATTTAATATCAATTATTTTTTTTTTATACTTTATAAATTTATAAATTAATTTATTTAATTTATGTATTGACTGAGGACCACATATTATATCTACTAAATTATTACGTAAAAAAATATTTTCTTTTTCCTGGGTTGATAAACACCCACAAACACAAATAATTAAATTATTATTATTATTTTTTAATATTCTTAATTTTTCTAAAAAATTAAAAAATTTATATTCTGATTTTTTCCTTATAGTACAAGTATTTAATATAATTAAATCTGAATCTATATAATTATCAACTATTATATTATTATTTAATTTTAAATAATTTAATATTTTAGATGAATCATAATGATTCATTTGACAACCTCAAGTTTTTAAATAAACTTTTCTATGCATTTTTATAAAAATTATATTTTAATAATATAAATTAGCTACGACAGGATTTGAACCTGTGACCTCAGCGTTATGAATGCTGTGCTCTAACCAACTAAGCTACGTAGCTATAAATTTTTAATCGGGGGTACCAGGATTTGAACCTGGGATCTCGGGATCAAAACCCGATGCCTTTACCACTTGGCTATACCCCATTATTATTAAATAATTATTATAAATACGGAAGACGAGATTCGAACTCGTATTTAAAAACTAGATTCTAATTCTAGTGCGTTTACCTATTTCGCCACTCCCGTATTTAAAAAAAAAATACAATATACTATTTATATATATTATATTATAATATTTAATATATGAAAAATATATTTTTAAAAAAAATAATTAAAAAATATACTAAATTTTTTAATAAATATAATCTATATTATGGACATAGTACATACAATTCATATACTGAATCTATACATTTAATATATTCTATACTAAAATTAAATATATATAAAAAATATTATAAAATAAAAATAAATAAAAAAAAATTAAATAAAATATTTAATATAGCAATTAAAAGAATTAAATATAGAATACCAATAGCTTATTTAACTAAAAATGTATGATTTGGTAAAAAAAAATTTTATATAGATAATAGATCTATAATACCTAGAAGTCATATTAATGAAAAACTTTTAAATAAATTTAAAAATAAAAAAAAAAATTTTAAACCTTGAAAAATTTTAGATTTATGTACAGGTAGTGGATGTATAGCTATAATATGTTCATATTTATTTCCTAAATCAAAAATACACGCATCTGATATATGTTCAAATACTTTAAAAGTAGCTAAAAAAAATATTATTTTACATAATAAAAAAAATATAAAAATTATTAAATCAAATTTATTTAAAAATATTAAAAAAAAATATAATTTAATACTTACTAATCCACCTTATATTAATAAAAAACATATAAAAAATTTACCTAAAGAATATTCATATGAACCTAAAATATCTTTAATATCAAAAGATAAAGGTTTATATATAATTAAAAAAATAATTAATAATTCAAATAAATACTTAAAAAAAAATGGTTATTTAATATGTGAAATTGGAAATCAAATTAAAAAAATAAAAAAATATTGTAAAAAAATAAATATTAAATCTATTAAAATAAAAAGTATAAAAAACAATATTATATTTATAAAAAAAATTTAATAATTTTCTTAAATTTAAATTTTAATTATATAAAAATTATGATTAACATTAAAAATATAATATTAAAAATTAATAATATAAAATATATTATATATAAATTTATAATAAAAAATATTTCTATTAAGATTTAAATAATTTTTAAAATCATTTAAAAATATAAATATTTCATCTATAATTAAAAAAATTTTATTAATAGATAATAAATTACTTAACTTTTTTATAATATTAATACAATCAATATTATAGTAAACATTATTTATATTTTTAAACTTTAAAATATCTAATAAAATATATAAAAACCAATTTATATAATATTCTAATAAATAATTATTATTAAATAAATTTATATATTTATTAATGTCTTTATTGAATATTATATTAATATTATTTATAAAAAACTTTCTTAATAATCATAAATTTTCTAATAAAAAAACTGATAATATAGGAGAAAAATTACTAATACGTATAGAAGATAAAATTTTTAAATTACTAAAATTAATTTTTATATATTTATTATTATTTAAAATCCAATTTAAAATATAATTTTCATTAGGAGAATATATTATATATTTATAGCATCTACTTAAAATAGTGTTAGGTATTTTAATATAGTTTAAACAAGAAAATATTATTATAACATTATAAAAACAATCCTCTATAATTTTTAATAAAAAATTATTAATAAATTTATTATTAAAATTAAAATTTGAAAAATAAATAATTTTATATTTAGAAATATATAAATTATTAAAAAAAATATTATTTATATTTTTTACTGAATCTAAAGAAATATCTTTATTATTTTTAAAACAAAAATAATTCGGATGACTATTATTATTTAATAAATTACAATTTAAACATTTATTACAAAATTTAAAATTAAATTTATAATTACAAAATAATCATTTAATTATATTAAATACTAAATTATCTACACCTAAATCTGTATTATAATTAATAATTAAACCAAAATTTTTTCTTTTAAAAATATTTGATAAAATAATTTTTTTATATAAATCTTTTAATCAAGGATATAAATTTATAACCATAATTTTAAAAAATAATTTAAATTAAAATATAAATATTTAATTATAAATAATTATAATATAATATATATATATTATAATATATAAAAAAATTAATAAAATGCTAATTAAAAATAAAGCACCAAATTTTATATCAAAATGTGTTACACCAAATAATAAAATATTAAAAAATTTTAATTTTAAAAAAATTATAAAAAATAAAAATTGTGTATTATTTTTTTGACCATTAGATTTTTCATTTATATGTCCTACAGAAATATTATCATTAAATTTTAGATATAAAGAATTTAAAAAAAGAAATACAATTATATTAGGTGTATCAACAGATTCTGTTTATACACATTTAGCATGAAAAAATACTAAAATTGAAAAAGGAGGTATAGGTAATAATATTAAATTTCATTTAATTTCAGATATAAATAAAAATATTCAAAAATTATATAAAGTAAATTATAAAAATAGTTATTCATTAAGAGCAACTTTTATTATAGATAAAAAAAGAATTATAAAACATATTTCAATTAATGATTTACATATAGGAAGAAATATTAATGAAATAATAAGATTAATAGATGCAATAAATTTATATTCTTTAAATAAAGAATTATGTCCAGCTCAATGAAAAACAAATAAAAACACAATTAAACCAAATAAAAAAAGTATATCAAATTTTTTAAAAAATAATATTAAAGAATTATATAATAAATAAAATATGATATTAATTAAAAATATATATATAAATATATTTATTATAATTATAATATCAATAATATTTTATATAATAATAATTTACCCAGAATATTATAATAAAAAAAAACATAATAAATTAATTAATTCACTAGTAATAAACGATATTATATTAATAAATGGTATAATTGGTAAAATATTTAAAATAAATAATAAAAAATATATAACTATATTAATAAATAAAAAAATAAAAATAATAATATATAAAAAATATATTAATAAAAAAATTAAAAATGAAAAATTAATTAATAACATAAAATTTTAATTCTCCTTTCTCTTTATTGAAAGGAGATTTAATATTAAATTTTAACTTCATTATATATTACATGTTTTTTAATAATTGGATCATATTTTTTAATTGATAACTTCTTATTAATATTATTTTTACTTTTAGTTGTAGTATAAAAATGCTTACTACCTGAACTAGATAAAAGTTTTATTTTAATTCTATTCTTTTTTGACATAATTATATTTTATTTTTACTATATAAATTTTTTTAAAAAAAATTCTATTCCTTTTTTATCAATTATTCTAATAGCTTTTGAAGTAACTTTTAATCTTATAAATTTATTTTTACTAGAAATTCAAAAACGATGATTATGAATATTAGATAAAAATTTTCTTTTTACAGCATTCATAGAATGAGATCTTTTATTACCAAAAATTGTTTTTTTACCTGTTATTTTACAAATTCTAGACATTAGATTATTAAAATATAAAATAAATAATTTAATTTATATTATATAATAATACATTTTTATAATAAATATAATTATTTATATTTATTTCTTTTAAATAATAAAATATTTTTAACTAAAAATAAATTATCATATTTATATAATTCAAATCTTAAAAAACCATAAATAATTAATATATTATTAATTTCTAATAATTTATGATATTTTATAAATAATTCTTTAAATAAAATTATATCTAAATTTCCAGTACTATCATCTATATTAATAATATATATTTTATTTTTATTTTTAGTATATATAAATTTTATACTATTAATAATGCCACAAATAATTAATTTTTTAGAAACTTTAATAGATAAAACGTCTTTAATATAAAAAATATTATAATTAAATTTTATATATTTAATGTATTTTTTAATTGGATGATCAGTTAAATATAATCCTAAAAAAAACTTTTCTCTATTTAAAATAAAATCTTTTTTATAATTTAAATTAATATTTTTATCTAAAAATTTTAAATTATCAAAATAATTTATTTTAAATATACTTAATTGTTTAATATTAAAATTATTTTTAAAATTAACTATTTTCAAAATATTTTTAATATTTTTAAATAAAATATAACGATTAATATTAAAAATATCGAAACAACCTGAATAAATTAAACTTTCTAAAGTTAACTTAGAAAGTTTATTTTTATTAAAATTTAAATTACAAAAATTTAAAAAATTTTTATATTTACCATATTTATTTCTTATATTAATAATATTTTTAATAGAATTTTTTCCTATACCTTTAATAGCACCTAATCCATAAATTATATTACCTTTTTTATTAATCTTAAAATAATAATTACTTTTATTTATATTAGGATATATAATTTTAATATTATTATTTTTAGCTTCGATAATCATAGAAATAATTTTATTAATATTTAAAATATCAGCATTTATTACAGAAACAATCAATTCACATAAAAAATTAGCTTTTAATCAAAGAGTTTGATATGCAATAACTGCATAAGAAACTGAATGTGATCTATTAAATCCATAACCTGAATATTTTTCCATTAAAGAAAATACTTTTAAAGATAATTTATCATCTATACCTAATAATTTAGAACCTTTTATAAATTTTTTTTTTTGTAAACATATATCACTTTTTTTTTTATCACTTATTGATCTTCTTAATATATCTGCTAATCCTAAATTATAATTACCTAATACTCTTGCTATTTCCATAACTTGTTCTTGATATAAAATTATACCATAAGTACATTTTAATATAGGTATTAATAACTTATGTTGACATGATTTATTAGGATAATATATTTTTTCAATACCATTTTTTCTATTTATAAAATTATCAACCATTCCAGATTTTAATGGACCAGGTCTAAATAAAGCTAATAAAGCTACTATATCTTCAAAACAATCAGGTTTTAATTTTTTTATTAAAAATCTCATACCTTTAGATTCTAATTGAAAAACAGCTACGGTATTAGAATTTTTTAATAAATTAAAACTTAATTTATCTTTTAATGATAAATTATTAATATTTATTTTTTTTTTATAATTTTTATAAATTAATTTAATACATTTATCTATAACAGTTAATGTTCTTAAACCTAAAAGGTCAAATTTTATTAAACCAATATATTCAATATCATATTTATCAAATTGTGTAACTAATTTATTATTTTCAAAATCTTTAAATACTGGACAAAAATTATATATTAACTTAGGTGAAATTACTATACCACCAGCATGTTTACCAATACTTTTAATTAAACCTTCTAATCTTTTAGATATATCTATTAATTTTTTAACTCTAATATCATTATTATATAGTTTATTTAATTTAGGTTCAATTTTAATTGCTTCATTTAATTTAATACCTATATTAAATGGTATTAATTTAGCTATATAATCTATAAAAACATATGAATATCCTAAAACCCTTCCTACATCTCTAATAACAGATTTAGCAGTTAATGTATTAAATGTAACTATTTGTGCTACAGATTTCTTACCATATAATTTTTCAATATGACATAAAACTTTATCCCTTTTTTCCATACAAAAATCTATATCGAAATCTGGTATAGATATTCTTTCAAGATTTATAAATCTTTCAAAAATTAAATTAAATTTTAAAGGATCAATTTCTGTAATTCCTAATAAAAAAGCTACTAATGAACCAGCTCCTGAACCTCTACCAGGACCTACTGGTATTTTTTTATTTTTAGATCAAATAACAAACTCCATTACTACTAAAAAATAATTAGATAAATCTATTTTATCTATTATTTTTAATTCTTTATCTAATCTTAATAAATATTTTTTAAGTAATTTTTTATTTAATTTTTTTTTATATAAATTTTTATAAGTTAATTCTTTAATATATTGTAAAGATGTTTTATGTTTTTTAATATTAAAATTAGGTAAGATAATCTTTTTCTTTTTAAATATAAAATTACACCTTTTAGATATTTGTACACTATTATATAATACTTCAGGAATATCTTTAAAAATATTACACATTTGATTTTCATTTTTTAAATATTGTTGTTCAGTATAATTCACATAACTGGAAATATTTTTAATATTACAATTATAATAAATTGAACAACGAATATTATGAATATTAAAATCATCTTTATTAATAAATAATACTTTATTACTAGCTACAATAAATACTTTTAAATCATATGCTAAATTAATTATTTTATTAATATAATAATTTTCATCTAAATGTAAAATTCTATAAATATGTAAATAAATTCTATCTTTTAAAATTTTTTTCCAAAATATAACAATTTTTTTAATTAAATCTATATTTTTATATATATGATGTCTTCCAATACAATTAAATTTATCAAAGGAAAATAAAAAAATTAAACCTTTATTATATTTTAAAATTAATTTATAATAAATTGAATTTTTATATAAATTAGATTCATATTTGTTATTTATTAAAGATAAAGATAATAATTTTAATAAATTATTATATCCTATATTATTCATTACTAATAAAGTTAATAAATGAGATTCTTTATAAATATTATTTTCATAATGTATATATATATCTATACCTATTATTGGTTTAATACCATAATAATATGATCTATTAATAAACTTTATACTAGCAGATAAATTATAAAAATCAGTTAATGCTATAGATTTAATTTTTAATTCTATACATTTTTTTAATAAATTATCTACTTTACATATACCATCTTTTATAGAATAATCACTATGTACATTTAAATGTATAAATTTAGGATCCATTTTAAATTTTTATAAAAAAAAATATTAAAATTAATTAAATATATTTTTTTTATTAATTATATTACTAACATAATTAGTAATATTATCAATTTTATTATTATAATAAAACAAATTATTTAAATCAAAAACTAAATTATATTTATTAATATAAGAAATATTATTAACTATATAAAATATTTTAAATAAAAGTTTTCTATAAATTATTATATTTCTATGATTAAATAAATATTGAATTTTAGTTAAATTGTTAAAAATTTTTTTTTTTTTAATATATAACATAAATTTTAAAAATTTAAATTTATTTAAATTTATAAAATACTTTTTATTATTCAAAATTTTTTCTTTATTAATTATAATATTTATATATCTATTATATTTTAGATAATATTCTTTAAACTTTATATCTAAATTTAATAAATATTTATTATATTGATAATTATTATTTAAAACATAATTTATATCTAAACAAGCAATATTATTTGCGTTAATATTTGACTTACTAAAAATTATTAAATTTAATAAAATAATAAATTTAATAATATAATCTAAAATACTATTTTTCATATATTAATTATTACTTAAATAAAAATTTAAAATATTTATTTTACTATTAAATTTTTTTAAAGGTAAACTTAAAATAATATTAAAATATCCTAATGGAGTAAATATTTTAGTATGTATACCAAAAGACATTTTAAAATTTTTATTAAAATTTATATAATTTAAAAAATTATATGATTTATTATCACTTAATTTATTATTTAATATAAATCCAGTATCCATATAAAATATTAATTTTATATATTTTTCATAATTATTATATTTATTTAAAAATATATTATTAATAATTAATTCATTATTTAAATAAAAAATATAATTTTTACCTAAATATGATTCTAATAAACAATAATTATTAAATTTATTACAATTCAAAAAATTAGAATTTATAAAAATTAAATTATTAAATAAACTTTTATAATTAAATCCCCTTAAAAAATTATTATTAAAACTACTAAAATTTTCGTATATTGGTATATTTTTATTATTATTAAATGTATTAGAGAAACCAAAAAATAAATTTGTTAATCAAATAAAATAATTATTCTTATTTAAAGAAACATATTTTTTAAATAAAATATAAAACTTATAATATTTATCATTTAAAAATGGTAAACTAATTTTAGTATTAAAATTTAAATAATAACCATTAGTAGGATTATATATATTATTTAAATTATTAATTACTAATATATTTTTTAAAAATATATTATTATAATTATAAATATTTCTATTAATATTAAATCTTAAAATATCATTAAATATAAATTTTAAATAATCAATAAATAAAATATTTTTATCATAATTATATATTTTATTATTTACATATTTTATATATAAATTATAATTTACATTATTATTTAAATTAATTAAAAAACCAGAATTGAAACCATAATAATTATAAGAATAATTGTTATTAAGTAATAAATTATTTATTTTATTATTATTAAAAAATTTATACTTAAAATATATATTTTTATAAAAATTTTTTATAAAATTAAAATTACTAAAATTTATATAATCATTATTAATAAAATTTAAATTAAATTTATCACCTATATTAAATAAATTTTGTTTAGTAAAAATAAATTTATAATTTAAATATTTTAATTTACTAAAATTTATATTAAAGTTAAATATACCATTTTTTAAATATTTAATATTATAAAAAATATCTAAATAATTATTATTTAAAATATTATTAAATTTTAATTTAAAATTAATATCTTTAAAATAATTATTTTTTAATAAATTATATAATAATTTATTTAATATATATTTATTATATATATATCCTTTAATTTTATAAAAATTATAAAATAAAAAATTATAATTCTTATTATAATTTAAATTTAAAATAATATTTCTAATATTATAAATATTATTTAATTTAATATATATATAAAATAAAATTTTTTTACTTAATAATTTTTTATATTTAATATTTAATATTAAATTTATATAACCTTTTTTTTTAAGAAAAAAATCCATTTTATTTATAAAAGATTTTAAATCTATATAATTAAAATAATTATTAGTTGATAAATTTTTTAATTTAAATTTATTTAAAATATTTTTATTTAAATTTAAAATATTACTTAATAAAAATATATTATTTAATTTATATCTAACACCTTCATTTACATATATATTAATATTAAATTTATTTTTACAACCTATATTTTTTTTAATATTAATAATTTTAAAATCTAAAAAACCATAATTAAAATAAAATTTTTTAATATTATTTAAATAAATATTTAATTTATATTTATTAAAAAATATTTCATTTAATTTAAAATTTTGTAATAATAATAAAAATTTATCTTTATTTAAAAAATTATTACCATATATATTAAGATTTATAGAATTATTTAATAAATTATTAAAAATATTTATTTTTAATAAAATATTCATATAATTTAATTTAGTAATATTAAAATTTAAAATTAAATTATTTAAACCTATATTTTTATATTTTAATATAATAAATTTTTTAAATTTAAATAAATTATTTTTATTTAAATAAAATTTTTTTTTTATATTAAATTTTTTTAAAATATTTAAAAAATAATATTTGCTAAATAAAATATTATTATTGATTTTTAAAAAAATATTATTAATAATTAATTTATTATATAAAAATAAATATAAATCATTTTTTAATATAAAAAATTTGATTTTATAAAAAAAATTTGTTTTTCATAAATAATTAATTAAATATTTATTTTTAATTTTTAAAATATTATTTCCAAATTTATTATATAAAATTTTATAAAAAAAATTATTATTATTTGAATATATAAAAAATTTATTATATTTTATATTTTTAGAAAAACAATAATTAAAATTAAAAACTAAAAAACATAACAATATCAAATTATTAATTTTAAACATAAAATTATTTAAAATAATTAAATATAATTTTAAATTATTATATCATTATTAAAATTATATTTATAAAATTTTATAAATTTAATTAACAAATATATTAAAATTTATAATATATTTAAAAAATAATATATAATATAATAATAAATTTTAAATACAAAAACTATTTTTTTTATTTATAAATAAATTATCTAATATTTTAATATATTTATTAGTTATAAATTGTAATTTATTATTTAATAATAAACTTTTATCTTCACTAAATTTTTTTTTTTTTAATAAAAATTTTATACTATTTTTAAAAATTTTACGTTTTACTCTAATTGAAATTTTAAAAAATTCCAAATCTTTTTTTAATAAATCTAAAACTTTAATTTTATACTGTTCAGTAATAGGAGGTAAATTTACAATTATATTATTATTATTAACATTAGTAGTTAAATTTAAACCAGATGTTTCAATAACTTTTCTAACTTTATTTTTTATATCTTTATCAAATAATGAAATTTTAAAACAATTATCTTCAAAACAAATACTAGATAATTTAGATAACTTTGTATTATAACCATGATAATCAATACATAAATTAGAAATAATATTTATATTATTAAAACTTAAACTATATTTAGATAAATTTTTTTTAAAAGATTTAACACATTTATCCATTTCAAACTCAATTTTTTTTTCATCAAAATCATCTTTATATAACATATCATCCATATAAAATTAATATATAATATATATTACTATAATTAATATTATATATAAATAAAAATTTTTAATAAAATAAAATATTTATAATCTTTAATACTTTATTAATCATCTAAAAAACCACGTAAAATTTCAGATCTACTAGGATGACGTAATTTTCTTAATGCTTTAGCTTCTATTTGTCTAATACGTTCTCTAGTTACATCAAATTGTTTTCCCACTTCTTCTAGAGTATGATCACTATTCATATCTATACCAAAACGCATTCTTAAAACCTGAGCTTCTCTTGGAGTTAAACTAGATAAAATATTATTTGTAACAGATTTTAAACTTTCAGTTGTAGCAGAATCTAAAGGTAACTCCAAAGATGTATCTTCAATAAAATCACTTAAATGCAAATCTTCATCATCACCTATAGGTGTTTCCATAGAAATAGGTTCTTTAGAAATTTTTAAAATTTTTCTAATTTTATCTTCAGAAATATAAATTCTATTTGATAATTCTTCTGGAGTAGGTTCTCTTCCAATTTCTTGCAAAAGTTGTCTAGAAACTCTATTTAATTTATTTATTGTTTCTATCATATGAACTGGTATTCTAATAGTTCTAGCCTGATCAGCAATAGATCTAGTAATAGCTTGACGTATTCATCAAGTAGCATATGTTGAAAATTTATAACCTCTTCTATATTCAAATTTATCAACAGCTTTCATTAAACCTATATTACCTTCTTGAATTAAATCTAAAAATTGTAAACCTCTATTAGTATATTTTTTAGCTATAGAAATTACTAATCTTAAATTAGCTTCTACCATTTCTTTTTTTGCATTTTTAGTTAAAATTTCATTATTTAATATATTTAAATTAATTTTTTTAAATTTTATAATGTTGAAACCTATTTTTTTTTGTATTAAAATCAAATTATTAATTTCACTAAATATTTCATTTTTTATTTTTAATAAATTTATAGATCAAAATTTATTCATATTTATTGCTTTATAAAATCAATTAAAATCATAATTACATTTATTAAATAATAATATAAAAATATTTTTAGGCATTAAACATTTTTCTACACATAAATACATTATTTTCTTTTCAATTAAATTTATTTTATTAAAAATATTTCTAATTTTTAATAATAAATAATTCAATTGTTTAGGAACTAATTTAAAAGTCATAAAAATATTTATTAATTTATTTAATTCACATTTAGAATATGGATGATTAATTGTATACTTATCAATAAATTTTAATAAATTATTATATTGATAATTTAAAAAATCAAATTTATTTTTTATTATTCTTTTAAAATTATCAATATTACCTTTATTATTAAAGTTATCAATATATTTAATTTTATAAAAATCATTATATTTTTTATTAAATATAAAATTATAATTAAATTTATAATCTACAAAACCAACTATTAAATCAGATAATTTAATAATATTAAGTTTAACTAAACGATATTGATCTAAAAAATATTTAATAGATTTAAAATATTTAGCTAAATTTAATTGAATTTTATTAATACTATATTCAATTTTTTTAGCTATTTTAATTTCACCTTCCCTAGTTAATAATTCAACATTACCCATTTCTTTCATATACATTCTTACAGGATCTGTAATTTTATTAAAACCTTTTTTAGATTTTAATAAATTATTATCTAATAATTCTGAATTATTATCATTATAAATAAAATTTTTATTCTTTGAATTAATTAATTTATTTATATTACTATCTTTAATAACAGAAATACCAAAATTATTTATCATTTTAATAATTTCTTTATATTCATAAGAACTAATTTTATTTAAAAAAGATAATTTATTATTAATTTGAGAATATGTTATATAACCTTTATTCTTATTTTTTGAAATTAATAAAATTATTTCTAATTTAACACTTTTTTTCATATAATAAAATCCATATTTTTTTTCTAAATTAAATAATTAAAATTAATAAATTAATTATATAAAATACGTATATATATAAATTAATATTACAACTCTTTAAATTTAATTAAATTTCATATTTTAATTTTCTTACTTAAAGACAATTCATATAAATTATTATTATTTAATAATATATTTTTTGATATACTTTTAATTATAAAATGTTTTAATTTAATTAAAGCATCACTAAATATTAAATTATAATTAATATTTTTAGGAAAAAAATTTCATAAAAATAATTTAATTAAATAAATTTTTATTTTATTATTAAATTTAGATATAATTTTAATAATATTAATATTTTTATTACTTAAACATAAATTAACTATATCCAAAAATAAAATTAAACCAGGAATATTTTTATTATAATTAAATATTTTATCATATATATTTACTTTATTAGATAATTTAGGATATTTTAATACTAAACTTATTAAACATCTTAATAAAGTAAATTTTACTTTAATATTATTTTTATTAATATTTAATAAAAAATTTTTAAAATTATACTCATTTCAAATACCAATTTTATCAAATACTTTTTTTTTAATAAAATATCTAGTTATAGGACAAATAATATTAGAAATATAAGGTAATAATGAATTTACAAAATAAATTTTATTTTTATAATTTAATAAATTATCTTTTAAAAAATAAAATTTAAATAAAACATCTATTATAGATAAAGAATTACTTAACCTTTTTTCAAATAAAATTTTACCCTCTTTTTTAATTAAAGAATCAGGATCCTCTCCATAAGGTAAAAAAACAAAAAAAGACATTCTTTCACTATTTATAAAACAAATTAATAATTTAATCATATTATTAATATAAGAAAAATTAGATTTATCTCCATCTAAACATATAATAATTTTATTTGTATAAAAATATAACATTTCAATTTGTTTTTTAGATATATTAGAACCTAATAATGCTACAGAATAATTAATACCAAATTTATATAACATAATAACATCTATATAACCTTCAACTACTAATATTTTTTTTAATTTATTCTTATTTTTTATAATATTATAAAAATTATATAAATTATGATTTTTACTAAAAAAAATATTACTAGCAGAATTTATATATTTACTAAAATTATTATTTATTATAGATCTTCCACCAAAAGCTATTATATTTCCATTAAAATTATATATTGGAAATATAATTCTATTAAATAATCTATCATAAAAATTACCATATTTATTTTTTATTAAAACACCTAATTTAAATAAAAAATATTTATTTTTATAACTTAAATTTTTTATAAATTTATTTACTAAAAAATTATAAGAATAACCTATAGAAAAATTTATTATACATTTATAATTTATATTTCTATTAAGTAAAAATTTATTAATTTTATTAATATTTAAATTTAATAGTAAAGATTTAATATAAATTTTATTAAGATTAAACATTAACTCAAAAAAAATTTTTTTATTCATCAAATAATTTTTATTAACAAAATTATTATTATTATATAATATAGGTATTCCACTAATATTAGATAATTCTTTTATAGCATCTAAAAAATTATAATTATTAATTTTAATTAAAAAATTAATTACATTACCATTAGATTTACAACCAAAACAATAAAAAAATTGTTTTTCTTTATTAACTATAAAAGATGGATTTTTTTCATTATGAAATGGACAAAAAGATTTATAATACCTACCAACTTTTTTTAAATTAATTTTAGATGAAATTATATCTACAATATCATTACATGATATTAATCTATTAATAAATAAACTAGAAATATATTTCATTAATTATATATTTCTTAAATACTAATTTTTATTTATTACTTCTAAAAAATTTTTTAATACGTCTTTTAATAGCAGAAGCTTTTGCTTTTTTTCTAATAGTAGTAGGTTTTTCATAAAATTCTCTCTTACGAACTTCAGTTAAAATACCTGATTTTTCACAACATCTTTTAAATCTTCTTAAAGCTATATCAAAAGGTTCATTTTCTTTAACTTTAATAAAAGGCATAAAAAATATCCTATTAAATTAAATTTTAAATTATAATTAAAATATATTATAATTATATAATAAAATAAATTAAAATAAAAGTATGATAATTTTAGGAATAGAAACATCATGTGATGAAACTGGAATAAGTTTATATGATACAAATTTAGGTATATTAACAAATAAATTATTTAGTCAAAATATTATACATACAAAATATGGTGGTATAATACCTGAAATAGCATCTAAAAATCATTATAAAAAAATATTTATTATATTAAATAAAGCATTAAAAAAAACAAAAAAAAAAATAAAAAATATAAATTTAATTGCATATTCAGCTGGACCTGGATTACCTAATTCACTATTAATAGGAACTACATTAGCTAAATCTATATCTTTAATATATAATATTCCATCAATACCTATAAATCATATAGAAGCACATATTTTATCTACAATGATAAATAAATATAAACCAAATTTTCCTTTTATATCTCTTGTAACATCTGGAGCACATACATTATTATGTATAGTAAAAAATTATGGAAATTATAAAATAATTGGACAATCATTAGATGATTCTGCAGGTGAAATATTTGATAAAATATCTATATTACTAAAACTAAAATTACCTGGAGGTAAATATATATCAAAAATTGCTAAATATTCAGATAAAAATTTAAATTTTCCAAAACCATTAATAAATAAAAATACTTTAAATTTTAGTTTTTCAGGACTAAAAACACATATTTTTAATTATATTAAAAATAATAAATTAAATTTTAATTGTAAAGCTAACATTGCATATTCATTACAAAAAAGCATTAATACAATATTAATAGAAAAAATTAAATTAGCATCTGAAAAATTTAAAATTAATAAATTATCAATTGTAGGAGGAGTAAGTAGTAATAATAACTTAAGAAAAAAAATGTTAAATCTAACTAAATTTAAAAAAAAAATTTTTTTTAATTCTAAAAAATTATGTACAGATAATGCTGCAATGATAGCATATACAGGTTGAATTAAATATTTAATAAAAAAAAAAAATATAAAAAATAATTTAGAGATAGATATAAAATCTAAATGAAAAATAAATGAAAAATTTTAAAATAAAATTTTAGAAATATAATTTAAATTTTTTTTTAAGATTAATAAACGTAATTCATATATATACTTTTTAATATATTTAAAATCAACTTTATTAAAACTTATAAATTTTTTAATTTTTATATTTATTAATAGATTATAAACTTTTAATAAATTATTTTCTAAAAAACATATAATTTTTACATCTATTAAATTAAAATTTTTAATTATAAATAATATTTTTAATAATTTAAAAATTATATTAATATCCCTTCATATATCTAATATATAAAATATATCTAATAAAAAATTGAATAAATTTTTATAATTAAAATTATATATAAATAATATAACTAAAAAAATTTTTTTAAAATAAAAAAAATATTTATTAGGTAATTTAAATTTTAAACAAAAATTTTTTACTTCATTTAAAATTAAATCACTATATATAAAATATTCTTTAGAAAAAATAGTAAAATTAAAAAAAAAACAAAAAAAAATAAATTTAATATATAAATCACAATTTAAATTATCTATGTTTTTAAAAATTAAATAAAAATTATATTTAATCTTAATATTATTAAAAATATTATTTAATTCAGGAAAAATAATATTAATAGCATTACAATTATTTAAAACACTAAAAAAAAAATATATATTTTTGTTATTTAAAACTTTTTTAAATTCTATTCAAATCCTTTCAGGAGTTATATATTCTAATTCACCATTACTAACAATTTTTTTCATTAAATTAATTGTATTATTTGAAATATAAAAATTAAAATCTAATAAATAACAATAAAATCTTGCAACTCTTAACAATCTTATAGGATCATCCATAAAATAATTTGAAACATTTCTAATAATTCTAATTTGAATATCATTTATACCATTATAAGGATCATAATAATTTCCATATTTATCCATAGCAATAGAATTAATAGTTAAATCTCTACGAAATAAATCTTCTTCTAAAGTGACATTAGAAGAAAAATTACAATAAAAACCTTTATAACCAACTCCATTTTTTTTTTCTTTTCTAGCTAAAGCATATTCCTCTTTTGTTTTTGGGTTAATAAAAACAGGGAAAAAGTTACCTATAGGTATATAACCTAAATTAATCATTTCATTATAAGTAGATCCTACTACTAATCAATCTATATCTCTAATTTTAATACCTAATAACTTATCTCTTATAGCACCACCTACCATATAAATTTTCATTAAATATTATAAATACTCTATAAAGAGTTTATTAATAAATTTTTATCAAATAAATTATTTTCAATTTTTTTAAGAGCTATAATAGTAGGCTTATCTTTATTAGTAATAAACTTTTTATTATACAATTGTATTTGTCTTGAATAATGAGAGGCTATTAATATTAAATCAAATCTATTTCCTACTATATTAATTGCTTTTTGAATAATAAAATATGACATAAATAAAAATAAATATTAATTAAAAAATTATATATATAATATATTAAATATAATAAATTATCAATTTATTTTAAAGTATATAATTTTATACGATTATAAATATTTTCATATTTTAAAATTTTATGATTTAATAAAGGTTTACTAAAATTTTTTCAATTTAATTTAGTATTTAAAAAAATTTCTATATTATTTATTATATTTGGAATTATAGGTATTAAATATATAGAAATTATTTTAAAAATATTTAATATTGTTGTACAAAACATATGTAAATAATTAATTTTTTTAAAACTATTTAATCAAATCCAAGGTTTATTATCTGTTATACATTTATTAACCAAATCTATTAAAAAATTTATTTCAATTATAACTTTATAATAATTAAAATTAGAATAATAGTTACTAATTATTTTAAATCTTTTAACAAAAAAATTATAGAAATCTTCATTTCATAATTTTTTAGATAAAATATTATTAAACTTAATTTCTAATAATCTAGAAATTCTAGAAGATATATTAATAAATTTATTAACTATATCAGAATTTATTTTATTAACAAATTCTTTTAAAGATAAATTAATATCATTAATATTATTAGATAATAAACTAGCAAAATAATATCTTAAACTATCAGAATCATAATATTTTAGTCATTTTTTTACACTTATAAAATTTTTATATGATTTTGACATTTTATAATTATTTATTAAAACATGACCATGAACAATTAAATTTGTAGGTTTTCTAAAATTTAATATATCTAAAATAGCAGGTCATAATATACCATGAAAATATAATATATCTTTTCCTATAAAATGATATAATTCATAATTACTATCACTAAATCAAAATTTATTAAATAAACAATTATTTTTAACTTTACAAAATTTATAAAATGTACTTATATAACCTAATAAAGCATCAAATCAAACATAAAAATATTTATCTTTTATAAATTTAGAAGGAATTTTAAAACCAAAATATGGACTATCCCTAGAAATATTTCAATTTATTAAATCTTTATTTAATCAAATAAATAATTGATTAAATACATTTTTTTGTAAATTAATATTATTTATTCAATTAAATATTTTACCTTTTAAAAAATTTAAATCTAAAAATAAATGGTTAGAATACTTTAAAATAGGCTTTTTATTAGAAATTAAAGATATAGGATTAATTAAATTTAAAGAATTATAAATACTACCACAAATTATACAATTATCTCCATATTGATTTTTACTAAAACATTTAGGACAAACACCCATTACATATCTGTCTGGCAAAAAAATATTTTTATTATAATCATAAAATTGTAAAATATTTTTATTAAAAATAATATTTTTTTTATAACATTTTTTTATAAGATATTTTAAAAAAAAATAATTATATTTGCTATGAGTTTTATAATAAAAATCATGAAAAATATTAAATTTCAAAAAATCATTTTTATGATCATATAAAATATTTTCAATCATAATATAAGGATTGATATTAATTTCAATAGATTTTAATAAAATAGCTGTACCATGAGAATCATCAGCACATATAAAATAAACTTCATTACCTATTAATCTTTGATATCTAACCCAAATATCAGCATAAATATGTTCTAAAATATGACCTAAATGTATATCTCCATTAGAATAAGGTAAAGCACATGTAACTAATATTTTTTTCGTCATATTAATAAAAAATTTATAAATATAAATCGGCGAGGGAGGATTTGAACCTCCGACCTACTGGTCCCAAACCAGTTGCGCTACCAAACTGCGCTACTCACCGAAATATAAAATAATTATAAGGTGGTTAATGGGAATTGAACCCATGACAACTGGAACCACAATCCAGTACTCTACCAACTGAGCTATAACCACCAAATTATAAAAATACAATAATAAATAATTATATTAAATAATATTATAAAATACTACTAAAATATTTAATAAAATATAATTACTATGCACCTTTCATCATTTCAAAAAATTCATTATTTGTTTTAGTCATTAATAATTTTTTAATTAAAAATTCCATTGCATCAATTTCATTCATAGGTTGAATTATTCTTCTTAAAATTCATATTTTTTTAAGTTCATTTGAAGAAGTTAATAATTCTTCCTTTCTAGTACCTGATCTATTATAATCAATAGCTGGAAAAACTCTTTTTTCAGAAATTTTTCTAGATAAATGTAATTCCATATTACCAGTACCTTTAAATTCTTCATAAATTACTTCATCCATTTTAGAACCTGTATCTATTAATGCTGTAGCTATTATAGTTAAACTACCACCTTCTTCTACATTACGTGCTGAACCAAAAAATCTTTTAGGTCTATGTAAAGCATTAGCATCAATACCACCAGTTAAAATTTTACCAGATGCAGGAACAACAATATTATAAGCTCTAGCTAATCTTGTAATTGAATCTAAAAGTATAATAACATCTTTTTTATGTTCAACTAATCTCTTAGCTTTTTCTATTACCATTTCACATACTTGTACATGCCTTTGAGCAGGTTCATCAAAAGTTGATGAAATAACCTCTCCTTTTTTAACTAAACGATTCATTTCAGTAACTTCTTCAGGTCTTTCATCAATTAATAAAACTATTAAAATACAATCTGAATAATTATAATTTATGCTTCTAACTATATTTTGTAATAAAATTGTTTTACCAGCTTTAGGAGGAGCAACTATTAAACCTCTTTGACCTCTTCCTATAGGTGAAGATAAATCTAATACTCTTGAAGTTATATCATCTAAAGAACCATCTCCTATTTCCATATATAATCTTTTATTAGCATGTAATGGAGTTAAATTTTCAAATAAAATTTTATTTCTAGAATTTTCAGGTTTATCATAATTTATTTCTTTAACTTTTAATAAAGAAAAATAACGCTCTATTTCTTTAGGTGGTCTAATTTTCCCTGAAATAGTATCACCAGTCCTTAAATTAAATCTACGTATTTGACTAGGAGAAACATATATATCATCAGTACCAGATAAATATGAACTATCAGAAGATCTTAAAAAACCAAAACCATCTTGTAATATTTCCAATACTCCACTACCAAAAATATCTTCACCACTTTTTGAATGTTTTTTTAAAATAGAAAAAATTATATCTTGTTTACGCATTCTAGCTAAATTTTCTAAACCTATTTTTTTACCTAAAATAACTAATTCAAAAACTGACATACTTTTTAATTGCGTAAAATTCATAATATATTAATCATATTATTAATAAATTTTTAAAATTATATTTTAAAATATAAATAATAAATTAGATATATAAATTTATAAAATTTATAACATCTAACTTAGTTAATAAACCTATTTTTTTATCTAATAAATTACCATTCTTAAATAAAATTATAGTAGGCACACTTTTTATTTTATATTTTTTAGTTAATATATTACATTTATCAATATCTGCTTTTAAAAATTTTACTTTATTAATAAATTGATTATATATATCATTTAAAATATTCATAAATAATCTACAAGGCCCACATCATTTAGCTCAAAAATCAACTAATACATATCCTTTATATTTTAATACTTCAATATTAAAAGATTCATTACTTACTTCTAAAAATAATTTATTCATGAAAAATCCTATTCTAAAACAAATAATAAATATTTTACTATATTTTAAAAATTTTTTAAATAAATAAAATATTTTATATTAATAAAATTTTATAAATTTAAAATTTAATGTAAAATATTTATTATAATTTAATAAATTTTTTTTAAAAAAAATGTTATATATATTTAAACATAAAAATAAAATATTTAGAAAAATAAAAACACTAAATTATATAAAAAAGGAAAAATTAAAAAGAAATTATTGAATAGATTTAATAAATCCATCAAATATAGAAATTACATATATTAAAAAAACATTTAATCAAAAAATAATTAAAAATTTTGAATTATTAAATATAGAATATTCTGCAAGATTTTTTAAAGACAAAAATGGATTACATATATATTCTTTTTTTGTAGAAAAAAATTTTGAAGATTATATGAATATATATACAGTAGCTTTTATATTAAAAAAAAATAAATTATATTCATTAAGAAAAAGAGAATTAAAAATATTTAAAATATATAAATATAAAATTATAAATAAAAAAACTAAATATAAAAATATATATAATCTAATATTAGACTTATTTGAAATAAAAATAGAACAATTAGCTAATGATATAGAAATAATTTCAAAAGATTTAGAAAATTTAACATCTATAATATTAACATATCAAAATAATCAACAATTTAATATGTCAATATCAATTTTATCTAAAAAAGAAAATATGACATCAAAAATTAGGATATGTCTTACAGATACTAAAAGAGCAATAAAATTTTTAATTAGAAAAATAAATTTTGATAATATACAGAAAAAATTATATAAAGAAATAATTACAGATATAGAATCATTATTAATTTATAATGAATCTTTATTTCAAAAAATTAATTTTTTAATGCAATCAGCAATGGGATTTTTAAATATTGAACAAAATAGCATATTAAAAATATTTTCAATAATATCTGTAATATTTTTACCACCAACATTAATATCATCAATATATGGTATGAATTTCAAATATATACCTGAATTAAATTGACATTATGGATATCCAATTACAATATCTATTATTTTTTTATCAGGATTAATTCCATATACTTATTTTAAATTTAAAAAATGAATTTTAATAAATAAACATTAATTAAATAAAAAATAAAAATAAAAATTTTATAATATTAATATTTTATATATAATATTAATATTAAATATAATAAATTTAATAATATAAAAAAAATATGATAATTTATAGTAAATTTAATATAGGACAACAAGTAAGACATAAACTACTAGGATTTTTAGGTGTAATAATTGATATTGACCCAATTTATTCATTAACTAAAAAAAATAAATTTAAAGACAATATTAATAAAAAAAAATTACCATGATATCATGTAATTATAGAAGATAAAAATGGATATCCTATACATACATATTTATCAGAAGATCAATTATCATGAGAAATAAATAAAAAACATCCTCAACAAAAATTATTAGATAAATTATCTTATATTATTAAAAAAGAATTAAAAATATATAAATTAAAAAATTAAATTGAATATAATCAATTAATTTCACTTAATCATAAATTTGGATTTGAAGTTTCTAAAATTATTGGTATATTATTAAAATTATTATTTCTCATAATCCAATAAAAAATATTATTACCTAAAAAACTATTTAATAAACTACTATGTTTATCTTTTTTACTAAAATATTTACATCTACTACCATTTAAATGTATAGCCTTTAAGTAACAAAAACCTATTTTTTTATCAAAATAATCAAAAAAAATATCACAACTATTAAAACTACGTAAATCATAACCAGATGCAAATGCATGTCCAGTATCTATGCATACTCCTATACGTGATTTATCTTTTATTGATAATATAATATCATTAATTTGATCTAAATTATAACCTATATAATTTCCATTACCAGCAGAATTTTCTAAAACTAATATAACATTTTTTGTATTTTTTATTATAAAATTTAATGAATTAATAATATTTTCAATACATTTATTTTCTGTTATTAAATTTAGATGATTACCTAAATGTAAATTAATTAATTTTAATTTCAATTTATTACATATATATATTTCTTGCTTTAATAAATTAATAGATTTTAATAATTTATTTTGAATAGGACTACCTAAATTAATTAAATAACTACTATGAGGAATTATATAATTATTATTAATATTAAATTTTTTACATAAATTATTAAATTTATAAATATCTTTTATATTAAAATTTTTATTTCATTTTAATGGATTACCTATAAAAAAAGAAAAAGCATTTATATTAAATTTTTTAGCTAAAATAACATTTTTATATAAATTTAAATTATATTTAAAATGTATACCTATATTTTTATTTATTAATTTTAAATAATTATTCATATTATGATTTTATTAAAAAATATATTTTAATGTATAATATTATCATTAATAATTAAAGATTTAAAATATTATTAAATTGAATATGAAAAAAATAATTAAATTTAAAGCTAAATATAGAAATAAAGTTGGTACTAATTATAGTAATAAAATAAGAAAAAAAGAAAAAATACCTGCTATAATATATATAAAAAAAAATAAAAATATACCTATTAAAATAAAATATAAAACAATATTTAATTTAATTAAAAACAAAAAAGATATTAAAAATATTAAATTTATTATAATAATTAATAAAATTAATTATAAATGTAAAATAAAAGAAATTCAAAAACATCCAGTAAAAAATAAAATATTACATATAGATTTTATAAATTATTAATGGGTCGTACAGGATTCGAACCTGTGACCAATTGATTAAAAGTCAACTGCTCTACCAACTGAGCTAACGACCCTATATTTTATTTAAATTTTATATATAAATATACTATAATAAATTTACATTAAAAACAATAAAAACTAAATAAAATTATATAAATAAAACTAAATATATAAAAAAAATAAAATGTATGTAAAATTAATCGAAGATACTATTAAAAATTTAATTAAAAAACATAAAAATTTTCTTATAGGATATAGTGGAGGATTAGATTCTACAGTACTACTTTATTCTTTAAATAAATTTAAAAAATATATTAATATTAGAGCTATACATATAAATCATAATATTATATGTATATCTAAAGAATGAGAAAAAAATTGTATTAATTTTTGTAAAAAAAATAAAATTCAATTAATAAAAAAAAATATATATATAAAAAAAAAATCTAACTTAGAAAATAAATTAAGAATTAAAAGATATAAAATTTATGAAAAATATATAAAAAAAAATGAAATTTTATTAACTGCACATCATAAAAATGACCAAGTAGAAACAATATTTTTATCACTTAAAAGAGGATGTGGATTAAAAGGATTAATTGGAATAAAAAAAAAAAAAACAATAAATAAAAAAATTAATATTATAAGACCATTTTTAAATATAGAAAAAAAATATATTAAAAAATATGCTATAAAAAAAAATATTAAATGAATAGAAGATATTAGTAATAAAAATATAAAATATGATAGAAATTTTTTAAGATATATAATATTACCTATTATAATTAAAAGATGACCATATTTTATAAATTCTATTATAAGAAATTCATATATATGTAAAAAACAATATGAATTAATAAATAAATTAATTAAAAAAAAAATTAAAAAAAGTATAGATATAAATAAAAATATAAATTTGAAATATATTTTAAAATTAAATAAACAAGAAATTTTGATAATTTTAAGAAAATTTATATATATAAATAATAAAAATATAATTTCATATAAATTAATAAAATTATTATTAAAAAATTTAATAAAAAATAAAAAAAAAACATATTTTCAAATACATTTTAAAAAATTTATAATATATAAATACAAAAATAATTTATTTATAGATAAAAAAATAAAAAAATTAGATTGTAAAAAAATATTATGAAAAAAAAATAAAAATTTTATTATTTTACCTAATAAAATTGGTTTATTATATATTAATAAAAATAATAAAAAAAAATATATAAATACTAATAAAGTTAGAATACCATTTAATAAAGAAAAAATTTATATAAAATTTAAAATAAAAGATAAAATTGAAATACTAAATAGTAAAAAAAAAAAAAAAATAAAAAAAATATGACAAATGTATAAAATTTTACCATGAAAAAGAAATTTTATACCAATAATATATTATAATAAAAAACCTATATTATGCCCTAATATATTTATAACTAAATATGGAAATCCTAAAAAAAATAAAACTTGAAATATAATTTTTAAAAAAAAAAATTAATAAATTTTATATTTTAAAAATAAAAAATCAAATATTTCATTAATTTTTATAAATTGAGTTAAATTATTAATTCTATCTCTAAATTCTAAAATATTTAATAATAATAAATTTTTACTAATAATTAAAAAATTGGGTATACCTATTAATTCAAAATCATTTAATATATTACCAAAATATATATTCCTATTTTCTATTAAAACATCTATTTTATTTTTAATTAAAAAATTATATATTTCATAAGATATATTATAAACATTTTTTTCATTATATAAATTTATAGGAATTATTCCTAATTTAAAAACTGAAATAGATAAAGGTAATATAGTTTTATTTTCATTTAAATATTGTTCCATTAAACTAAAAAAAATTCTATAAATACCTATTCCATAACATCCCATAAATATTTTTTTAATATTATTATTATATTTTCTATAATTTTTAGAATATTTATCTAATAATTTAAATATATGAGCAACTTCAATAGATTTACTTTTAATTTTTTTTATATTATTATTATTTTTTTTTTTAATATATAAACTAAAATTTTTACTTATATCTAAAAATTTTACAATATTTAAATTTTTAATTCAATTAACATTAATAAATAAATAATTATTTATATTAGAACCTATAATAAAATTAATATAATTAATTAAATAATAATCAGCAATTATTCTAAAATTCAAATTAAATGGTCCAAAAAAAATATTTGAAATATTAAATTTTTTTAAAATATATTTATCACTTAATATTTTTATTTTTATAGATAATGGATATAAATTTTTTATTTTAAAATAATCTATATCTCTAAAACTATCAATTAATAAAATAATAAAAATATTTTTTTTATTAATTAAATATATTTTAACTAAATAAGTTTTAATAAAATTTTTTATATTTTTTAAATAAAATTTATTAGCTTTATTATTACTTAAATATATATATTTTAATTTCTTAAATTTTTTAAAATTATTATACTTAAATTTTCTATTAAAAAATCTCATATAATTATTTTCATCAATATTTAATTTACTATCACCATATTTAGATATAAAATGAAATTCATGAGATAAAATACCTCCTATTTTACCACATTTAGCTTCTTTGTAACAAACATTTAAACCAAGAGT
Source organism: Candidatus Stammera capleta (assembly GCA_015134355.1). Lineage (GTDB taxonomy): Bacteria > Pseudomonadota > Gammaproteobacteria > Enterobacterales > Enterobacteriaceae > Stammera > Stammera capleta_L. The sequence continues at coordinate 135,192 of CP043978.1, read as the reverse complement.
TTTAAAAATTTTTATATATGTTTCTAAAAAACTAAAATAAGTAATATCTAAACTTTTTATATTAATATGAAAAGAATATGCATCTTTCATAATAAATTCTTTACATCTTATCACATTTGATTTAATTCTAATTTCATCCCTAAATTTATTATTAAATTGATAAAAAATATAAGGATATCCATTTAATAAAAAATTTTCTTTTAAAAAAAAATTGGTAATTATCTCTTCACTTGTAGGAGATAATAAAAATATTTTATTATTTCTATCATTTAACTTATATAATTCTTTTCCATATTTTAAATATCTACCACTTTTATTTCATAAACTTAATGGAGTAATTATTGGCATTTCAATTTCTAAACCACCAATTTTAATCATTTCACTTCTAATTATATTTATTATATTATTAATAATTTTTAAACCATTTGGTAATAATATAAAAATACCTGAACATAATTTTCTTATAAATCCACCTTTTATCATTAAATTATGTATAATATCATTTTTATTATTTAAATTATTTTTAGTAGTAAATAAAAAATATTCTTTAGTTTTCATTTATTTATTACAATTACAAATTATATTACCTAAAAATTTTCCTCCAATAATATGAATATGTAAATAATTAATTTCCTGTCCAGAATCTTTATTACAATTTATTATTAATCTATATCCACTTTTATTAATATTTTTAAATTTAGCTATCTTACGACAAGCTAATAACATTTTAGATAAAATATATATATTAGATTTATTTATATTATTTATATTTTTTATATATATATTAGGAATAACAATAATATGTATTGGAGCTTGAGGTTTTATATCATTAAAAGCAGTTATATATTTATTTTTATAAATAATATCTGATTTAATTTCATTATTTAAAATTTTACTAAAAATATTATTATTAATATTCATAATTTATAATTATACTATATAATAAATATATTATATTATTATTTAATAAAAAATTATTTAAATAATGACAAAAAAAAATATTTTGATATAATATTTAATTATAAATACTTATATTAAAGGTCTATAGCTCAGAGGTAAGAGCACACCCCTGATAAGGGTGAGGTCAGTGGTTCAACTCCACTTAGACCTAATAATTTATTTTATCTAAATAGGGGTATAGTTTAATTAGGTAGAACGATGGTCTCCAAAACCATAGGTTGAGGGTTCAATTCCTTCTACCCCTGATTTTAAATAAATATAATTTTTTATAAATTTTTTATAAAAATTATATTAAATTAAAATAAAATATAAGAATATTTTTATATATTTTAAATAATTAACTTATAAATAAAATTTATTAATATATTTAAATTATATAATGGTATAAATATATTTTATATCTATATAAAAAAAAATTAATTTTAAAAAATTAATAAATTATATTTTATAAAAACATAAAAATTAAAATAATAATTTTATATTTATTATTAAAAATTTTTATATTTAAAATTATTTTTATGAATATTTATATAAAAAATAAAAACTATTATTTAAATAAATAATTTTAATTTTAATTAAATAATATTATTAAATTTAAATTATTAATTTTAAATTAATTATATATATTATTTTTTTTAATAAAAAATTTATAATTTTAAATAAATTTTATAAAAAAATTTTATATAAATATATAATTATATAAATTATAAATTATATTAAAAATTTATAATAATTATTAAAAAAATTAAATTAATAATTAAATACTATAATATAATAAATAATATTATATTAATAAATTTTAAATGTTTTAAAATATATAAAATAATGAAATATAAATTTAACTATTATATAAAAAAAAAAATTAATAAGTACAATTGTATTATAACTTTTACAAATAAAGAATATAATAAAATTAATAAATATTATTATAAAAAGATTAATAAAAAAATTAAAAAAAATAAAAAATTAATTAATAAAATTAATATTAATAAAATATTAAATAATAAGAATAAAATATTTTTAATAAAATATAATAATAAAAAAATAAATAAAAATATATTTAAAAAATTAGTAAATAAATCTTTAAAAATTATAAAAAAAAAATATTATAATAATATTATAATATTCATAGAAAATATAAAATTTAAAAATATATATTGAAAAATATTTAATTTTATTAAAATAATAGAATATAAAATATATAAATTTTTAAAATTTAAAACAAAAAAAGAAAAAACTATTAAAAAATTAATATATTTTAAGATTAATTATAAAAATAAAAAAAAATATATAAAAACAATAAAAGATAGTTTAATAATTTCAAAAGGAATAAATAAAACAAGAGACTTATGTAATACACCACCTAATATATGTAATTCTAATTATATTTTTAATAAAACAAAAAAAAATATATATGGAAAAAATATTAAAATATCATATTTAAATAAAAAAGATATGAAAAAAATAGGTATGAATGCATATTTATCTGTTAATAAAGGATCTAAAAACAAAATTAAAATGATAAAAATTAAATATAATAATAATAAAAAATATAAAAAAAAAATTATATTAATAGGTAAAGGAATAACATTTGATACGGGAGGTATATCTTTAAAAAACTCAAATAATATGCATGAAATGAAATATGATATGTCAGGAGCAGCTATAATTTTAGGAATTATGTATATAATAAATAAATTAAATTTAAAAATAAATATAATAGGTATATTATCATGTGCAGAAAATATAATAGATAGTAAATCTACAAAACCAGGAGAAATTATAAAAACATATTCAGGTAAAACAGTAGAAATAATTAATACTGATGCTGAAGGTAGATTAATAATATGTGATACATTAACATATATAAATAAATATAATCCTGAAATTGTAATAAGTATAGCTACATTAACTGGATGTTGTTTAATAGCTCTAGGAGAAGAAATTACAGCATTAATTAGTAATAATAAAAATTTATCAAAAGAATTAATAAAAGCAAGTAAAGAATCTGATGATTTTATTTGACAACTACCATTATATAAAAATTATAATAAATATTTAATATCAGATATAGCAGATTTAAAAAATTGTAGTGAAAAAAACTATGCAGATACAATAATAGCAGCATGTTTTCTAAGTAATTTTATTAAAAAATATAAATGAGCGCATTTTGATATTGCAAATACAGCATGAAATAAAAATGGAGCTACTGGTAGAACAGTATATTTATTAATAAAATTTTTAAAAAATAAAATTAAAAAAATGAAAAGATAATATAATGTTTAAATTATTAGATATAATAAAAAAAGAAAAAAATATATATAAATATTGAATTAAAAATAAATTATTTAATCCAAAAAAAATATATAATAAAAAAAATTTTTCTATTATAATGCCTCCTCCAAATATAACAGGAAAACTCCATATAGGACATGCATATCAACAAACAATTATGGACATAATAATAAGATATAAAAAAATATCTGGATTTAATACATTATGAATTATGGGAATAGATCATGCAGGTATATCAACACAAATAATAGTAGAAAATTACTTAAAAAATAAGAAAAAAAAAAATTATGGAAAAAATTTAAAAAAAGAATTATGAAAATGAAAAAAAAAATATGAAAAAAAAATTTATAAACAAACTAAAATATTAGGAAGTAGTATTTATTGAAAAAAAACTTCTTTTACATTAGATAAAAATTTTTCATATTCAGTTAATAAAGCATTTATTTTATTATATAAAAAAAAATTAATATATAGATCATATAATATTATTAATTGAGACATAAAAAAACAAACAGTATTATCTGATTTAGAAATATATAAAAAAAAAAAAAAAACTAAACAATATTTTATAAAATATAAAATTATAAATAAAAAAAATTATATAATAATACCTACTACAAAAATAGAAAATATATTAGCTAATACATTTATATTAATAAATCCTAAAAATAAAAAACAAAAAAAATTAATTAATAAATATGTTATTAATCCTATTAATAATACTAAATTAAAAATAATATTAAATAAAAAAATTAAAACATATAAAAATTATTGTTGTATAAATATAACTCCTGGACATAATAAAAAACATTTTAATTTAAATAAAAAATATAAATTTAATATTATTAATATATTTAATAAAAAAGGATTAATAAAAAATAAATTTGATTTATATAATTATAAAGGTAAAAAAATAAATAAAAAAATTTTAAATAAATATAAAAATTTAAATAAAAAAAAAATTATTAAAATATTAAAAGATAAAAAATATTTAATTAAAATTAAAAAAATAAAAAAAAAATTTCATTTTAATATTAAAAATAATAATAAAATTATAAATATATTAAAAAAACAATGATATTTAAAGACTAAATATATATCAAAAAAAGCAATTAAATATGTTAAAAATAAAAAAATAAAATTTATACCATCTAAATACAAAAATTTATTTTTTCAATGGATGAATAATATAAAAGATTGATGCATATCAAGACAAATAAAATGAGGACATAGAATACCAATTTGGTATGATAATAATAAAAATAAATATTTAGGATATAATAAAAAATATATAATTAAAAAATATAAATTAAAAAATAAAAAATTAAAACAAGATAAAAATATTTTAGATACATGATTTTCATCATCATTATGAACATTCTCTAGTTTAGGATGACCTAAAAAAAATAAATTATTTAAATATTTTCATCCAATAAACGTAATAGTTAGTGGATTTGATATAATATTTTTTTGAATTTCAAGAATGATTATGATAACATTATTTTTAATTAAAAAAAATAAAAAATCTGTAGTACCATTCAAAAAAATATTTATAACAGGACTAATAACAGATGAAAATGGAAAAAAAATGTCTAAATCTATTGGTAATGTTATAGATCCAAACGATATTATTAAAGGTATATCACTAAAAAATTTAATTAATAAAAGAATAAAATATTTAATAAATAATAAAAATAAAAAAAAAATAATTTTAGATACAAAAAAAAATTTTCCTAATGGAATAAAAAAATATGGTACAGATATATTAAGATATACACTAGCTTCAATATCAAATTTAAAATTAAAAATAAATTTTGATTTTAAAAAATTAATTAATAGTTATAATTATTGTAACAAATTATGAAATTTATCAAAATATATTATATTTTTTAATAAAAATTATAAAAAAAAAAAAATAACAGAAAATAAAAATATTTTATTAATAGATTATTGAATAATAAATAAATATAATATATTTTTAAAAAAATATAAAAAATTTATTAAATTATTTAGATTTGATCTATTATGTAAAATATTAAAAAATTTTATTAAAAAAAAATTTTGTGATTGATATTTAGAACTTTTTAAAAAAACATTAATATATAATAAAGAAAATAATTTTTCTATTAAAATTATTAAATATATATATAAAAATATAATAATATTATCACATCCTATTACACCTTTTATAACAGAATATATATGAAGTAAAATTAAATTTATATATAAAAATAATAAAAAATCAATTTTATTAGAAAAAATACCAAATATAAAATTTAAATTTAAAGATAAAAATTATATAAAAATATTTAAAATAATTAAAAAAATAATAATTTATATAAGAAAAAATAAACTAAAAATAAAGAACTTAATTATTATTAACTTAAATTTATACAAAATTAATATTCTATTTAAAAATAAATATTTATTAAATAAAATTATTAAAAATATATATTTTATTAAAGATAAAAATTTTAAAAAATTTAAAAATAAGGAAAAATATATTAAACCATATTTATTAATAAATAAAGAAAAAATATATATTACTTATAAAAAAAAAATATTAAGCGAGTAGCGGGAGTTGAACCCGCATCTTTAGCTTGGAAGGCTAATATAATAACCTTTATACAATACTCGCATTTTAAAAATTGGTGGGAGAAGGATTCGAACCTTCGAAGTCAATGACAACAAATTTACAGTCTGTCCCTTTTAGCCACTCAGGAATCCCACCTAAATATAATAATAATATGCCGGCTACCGGAATCGAACTGGTGACCTACTGATTACAAGTCAGTTGCTCTACCTACTAAGCTAAGCCGGCTAATGGAGTTAAGCGGAATTGAACCGCTAACCTTCTGCGTGCAAAGCAGATACTCTACCAATTGAGCTATAACCCCATTTATTTAAATATAAACTTTAAATTAAATATATTTTACAATAAAAAAAATTAAATTACTATTAAATAAATAAAAAATTTAAAATTAATTTTTATTAGATAATTTTATTAAATTTAAATAATTATTATATAAATTCAATTTTAAATAATATTTAAAATATTTTTTATTATAATTATTTTTTAATAATGATATTTTATTTTTAATAATATTTTTTTTATATTTAATTTTATTTAAATTTAAATTTTTATAATTAATTAAATTATTTGTTATTAAATTAAGTTTATTATTACTAAATTCTAAAATAGCTTTATATACAAAAAAATACAAATTCTTATTAATATTATTATTTTTTAATAATAAAATACTATTACTTATATTAAATAAAATTGGATAATGATAAGCATATATTTCTATTCCATTAGAAAATATTTTTATATAATTAATTTTTTTTTTATAAAATATATAATCTCTATAAAATATATAAATCTTAAATTCAACATTATAGTTCATTATTTTTTTTTAAAACCTCTTCAATGCCACCAATCATATAAAATAAATTTTCATTAAAATCATCATATTTGCCATCTAATATATCTTTAAAACCTTTTATATTATTATCTATACAAACATATTTACCTTTAATATTAGTAAATATTTCACTTACAAAAAAAGGTTGAGATAAAAATTTTTGAATTTTTCTAGCTCGAGAAACTAATAATTTATCATTTTCTGATAATTCATCAATACCTAAAATTGAAATTACATCTTTTAATTCTTTATATTTTTGTAATATTTTTTTTACTGATTGTGCTACATTATAATGTTCTAAACCAACTATTTCAGGATTTAATTGATCACTACTAGATAATAATGGATCAATAGCAGGATAAATACCTGAAGCAGCTATTTGTCTATCTAAAACAATTATAGCATCTAAATGAGTAAATGTTGTTATAGCTGAAGGATCACTAAAATCATCTGAAGGTACATATACAGCTTGTACAGACGTTATTGAACCATTTTTAGTAGATGTAATTCTTTCTTGCAAAGTACCCATTTCATATGCTAAAGTAGGTTGATAACCTACTGAAGAAGGTATACGACCTAATAAAGATGAAACTTCAGTACCAGCTAATATATATCTATATATATTATCTATAAAAAATAATACATCATTACCATCATCTCTAAATTTTTCAGCTATAGTTAAACCTGTTAATGCAACTCTAAATCTATTACCAGGAGATTCATTCATTTGTCCATAAACTAATGAAACTTTATCAATTACTTTAGAAGAACACATTTCATGATAAAAATCAAAACCCTCTCTAATTCTTTCTCCTACACCAGTAAATACTGAATAACCTGAATGTTTAACAGCTATATTTCTTATTAATTCCATCATATTAACAGTTTTTCCAACTCCAGCACCACCAAATAAACCTATTTTACCACCTTTTAAAAATGGACAAATTAAATCTATAACTTTAATACCTGTTTCTAAAATTTCTTTAGAACTTGATAAATTTATAAAATCAGGAGATTTATTATAAATAGATCTAAATTCATTAGAATTAATAATATTTTTACCATCCAAAGGATTACCTAATACATTTACTATTCTACCTAATAACTTTTTACCTACTGGTATAGATATAGATTTTCTAGTATCTATTACTTTCATTCCTCTTGATAAATTATGTGTAGAACACATTGAAATAGTTCTTACTATACCATCACCAACAAGTTGATGTACTTCAAGAACTAATTTTTTATTATTTAAAAAAATATTTAATTCATTTAATAAATTAGGTACATAATTATTATTAAATTCAACATCTACAATAGCACCCAGAACTCTAACTATTTTTCCTTCATATTTATTCATATAATTTATAATATAAAAATATAAAATATTTATAATGTATTTAAACTAGATACTAATTCTATTAATTCATTAGTAATATCAAATTGACGTAATTTATTATACATTAAATTTAATTTATTATATAAATTTTCAGAATTTTTAGATGCACTTTTCATAACCAAAATTCTAGAAAAATTTTCTGATACTAAATTATTTAATAAAGAATTATATATAATAGATTCTACATACTTTAAAAATATTTTATTATCAATTAAAAAACTATTATTATTATATACATAATTTTTATTTAAAATACATTTATTTAAAGATTTTATAGGTAATAATTTAATTATTTTAATATTAATATTATTATTTTTAAACAAATTATATATAATATAATACTTTATATCTAAATTGAAATTATAAATTTTTAATAATTTTTTAATTAATTTATTTAAATAAAAATTATCATTTAATAAATTATTTATAAATAATTTTTTACTAATAAAAATAAATTTTAATTTTAATCTATTAAAATTTTTAATAAATAATTGAGATATTTTACCCACTAATACTAAATATATTTTTTTATTTATAAATTTTTTTTTTTTAATAAAATATATAAAATTATTAAATAAATTAATATTTAAATTACCACATAAACCTTGATCAGTAAAAACTAATATAAATAAAATCTTATTAAAAATAATATTATTTCTTATATAAAAATCATTATATTTATTAAAATTTATATTATTTAATAAATTTAAAATAAATTTATTATAAAAATTATTAACTAATAATTTATTTTCTAAACTCTTTAACTTTAATATAGAAACCATTTCCATTGATTTAGTTACTTTATAAGAATATTTAATTATATTTTTTCTATTTTTTAAATATTTTTTATTTATCAAAATAACTCCCTTATATTTAAATTAAAATTTCCGATTTAAAAGAAATAATAATATTTTTTAAAAGCTGTATAATCTTTTCATTTATAATACCAGATATATTTATTTTATCCTTTAATTTTGAATTTTTAATACAAGCATAATTATATAATTTTTCCTCATAAATTGAAATTTTATCAACATTTACATCATCTAAATATCCATATTTAAGAGAAAATAAAATTAATATTTGTTTAAACAATGAATAAGGACAATATTGTTTTTGTTTTAAAATTTCTATTAATTTACTTCCATAATTTAAAGTTGAAATAGTATTATTATCTAAATTAGAAGAAAATTGTGAAAAATTTAATAATTCATAATATTGAGATAAAGAAGTTCTTAATGAACTAGATAAATTTTTCATTATGCATGTTTGAGCTGAAGAACCTACCCTAGAAACAGATATACCAGGATTAATAGCAGGTTTAATACCAGAATTAAATAATTCATGTTCTAAAAATATTTGACCATCAGTTATAGATATTATATTAGTAGCTATAAAAGAAGAAATATCATTTTCATATGTTTCTACAATAGGTAAAGAAGTTAAAGAACCTGTAACACTATTTTTATTATAATTAGAATTAAATTTTCTAATAAATTTATAATTAACATAAGCAGATCTTTCTAATAATCTAGAATGTAAATAAAAAATATCACCTGGATAAGCTTCTCTTCCAGGAGATCTACGTAATAGTAATGATATTTGTCTATAAGAAATTGCATGTTTAGATAAATCATCATATATTATTAATGCATCTTCTCCATTATCTCTAAAATATTCAGCAATAGAACATCCAGAATATGGAGCTATATATTGCATTATAGCTTCATCAGAAGAAGTAGAAACAACAAATATTGTATTATTTAAAACTTTAAAATAATCTAATTTCTCAACTATATTAAAAACACTAGATAACTTTTGTCCTATAGATACATAAATACATTTAACATTTAATTTTTTCTGATTTATTATTATATCAATTACTAAACTAGTTTTACCTGTTTTCCTATCTCCTATAATTAATTCCCTTTGTCCTAATCCTATAGGTATCATACTATCTATAGCTTTATAACCAGTACATAATGGTCTATTAATATATCTTCTGTCTACTATTAAAGGAGATTCTCTTTCTATAGGATAAAATTTATTACAATTTAAATTTCCTTTATTATCAATTGGTCTACCTAAACTATCTACAACTCTTCCTAATAAACAATTACCTACAGGTACTTTTAATACATTACCAGTACTTTTAACAATCATACCAGGTTTTAATTTATTATATGAATTTAAAGAAATAGCACTAACAAAGTATTTATCTAAATCAAAAATTAATGCATATCCTATATTAAATGGTAATTCCAATATTTCATTTAAAAAAACATTAGATAAACCAATAATTCTTATAATACCATCTATTATAGATATAATTTTACCTTCATAATAATAATTTATATTATTTAATTTATCTAATCTAGATTTAATTATTTCACTTATTTCTTCAAATTTAAAAGACATTTTTATACTCTTTATAATTTAATAATCTTATTTTATTTAAAATATTCAATATACTACTATCTATTACAAAATCATTAATTTTAATTTTTAAACCTGCTATTAAATATTTTTTTTTTAAATATATAAAATTAACATTACTACTTATTTTATTTCTAAAAATTTTTTTTATTAAAACAATATTTTTTTTATTAATTGAATTTTTATAATATATAAATATATCTATTACATTTTTATTAATTTTATAAATATTTATAAAATTTTTATATATTAAATCAATATAATCAATCATATTATCTTCAATTATAATATAAAAAAAATTTTTCATATCATCATTAAAAAAAATATTATTTTTTAATATTATTGATAATTTATTATAAAATAAAATTTTATTTATTAAAAAATATTTTTTTATATAAAATTTATTTAATATAAATTTTAAAAATTTTAAATAATTAATTCAATGCTTAATTAAAATATCATTATTTAAATCAATAATTTTAATTAAAGATAATGAATATGAATAAGATAAATTTCAAATATTATTTAACATAATTAATTAAATTTACTAAAATCTTTTAATAACTTATTTATAAATTTATTATCTAATTTTTCATTAAAAATATTATATGTAATCTTTTTTAAAATAATATTTATAATATTTGATATATTATTATTAAAATTATTATACATAATATTTTTTTTAATTTTAATTTTTAATTTAGCATCATTAATTATCTTATAATATTCATATTTAGCCTGTTTTTTATATTTTTTAATTAAATTTTTTTTTATATATTTTAAATTATTATTCATTTTTAATATAATTTTTTTATTTAATTTTTTTTTTTTTATAATTTTTTCATTTAAATAATTTATTTTAGATTTAGCATCCTTAATTTTTTTAAATTTTAATAATAAAATATTTTTTCTCTTTTCTAAAATATTATCTATATATGGTCATATATATTTTATACAAAATAATATATAAAATATAAATGATATAATTTGAATTAAAAAAGTTAAATTAATTTTCATATAATATTTATTTAATAACTGAAAATATAATATATAAACCTACACCTATAACAATCATAGGTATAGCATCTATTAAACCAATAACTATAAAAAATTGATTTCTTAATAAAGTAACTAAACTAGGTTGTCTTGAAACACTACTTAAAAATTTACTTCCTAAAATTCCTATTCCTATAGAAACTCCTATAGCAGCTAAACCCATCATTAATGAAGCTGAAATATATAATATAGTATTCATTTTAAATACCTCTAACTTTAAAAAATTTATAAAAATTAATTTATGATATATAAATTAATGTTAATATCATAAATATAAAAGATTGTAAAAAAGATATAAATATATGTAATAAAAATCAAGGAAAAATTAATAACCATTGTATTCATCACGGTATTATAAAAAATAATAATATAAATATAATTTCACCTGAATACATATTACCAAATAATCTTAAAGATAAAGATAAAAATTTTGAAAAAATATTTACAGTTTCTAATAAAATATTAAAAAAAATTAAAAATTTATTATTAAATGGATAAAAAATAAATTTTTTAATTAAATTTAAAAATCCATTATTATAAATTTTATATAAAAAAATATAAATTAAAACACAAAAAGACATAGAAGTAGTTATATTAATATCAGAAGATGCAACTATATTAAAATGATTAATACCTAAAAAATATTTCAATATACAAGGTATAATATCAATAGGAATTATACTTAATAAATTCATTGATAATATTCAAGTAAAAACTGTAAAAGCTAAACAAAAAACATATTTATCTATCTTACCAAAAATTGTTTTTACATTATTTAATATAAAAATAATAATTAATTCAAAAAAAATTTGAGTTTTATTAGGTAATTTATTATATTTTAAATTACAAATAAAATATTTAATAGTAAATAAAAATAAAATGGCTAATAAAAAAGATGAAATTAAAGAATCTATATTAATAAATCAAAAAGAACTTAAATTATTAAAATTATTTAATAATTTAAAATTTAAAATATCAAAATATAAATGTTTCAAATGATTTTTAATATAATTATTAGACAAATCAAAATTTAAAATAAAATTTTTAAACATTATAAAGATCCAATATTATTAATAATAAATTTATATTAAAAATATTTAATAAAAATTTTTAAATAAAATTATAAAAAAATTATTTAATATATATTAATATAAAGTAATTTAAAAATAAAATTAATTTAATAAATAAATTTTAAAATTTTAATAAATATTTAATAATTAAAAGATAATAATTTATTTTTTTTTAAATAATTAAATATAATAAATAAAGATATAGGAGTAATACCAGAAATTCTTAATAATTGACCTAAAAAATTAGGCTTAAAATAATTTAATATATCTATTACTTCATTAGATAAACCATTAATATTTTTATATATAATATTATTTGGTAAAATTATATTTTCATAAAATTTATATTTATTAATTTCCAATCTTTGTCTTTTTAGATAACCATTATATATAAATAATATTTTTATTTCTTTTAAAAATTTACTTTTTAAAAATAATTCATTACTTTTAAATAAAAATTTTTTTATTTTATTAAATTTTATTAATGGATTACATATTAAAGATTTAGACTTAATATTTTTCTTATTTTTAAAATATTTTTTAACAAATATTGGTAAATTTTCAAATGAAAAAAATTTTTTTTTTAAATAATTATAAATAATTTTAATTTCTTTAATTTTATTCTTAAAAAAATATCATTTTTTTTTACTAATTAATTTTAATTTTTTAGATAAAGGAGTTAATCTATAATCAGCATTATCCTCTCTTAAAAATAAACTTAATTCAGATCTTGAATTAAAAATTCTATAAGGTTCTTTAATACCTTTAGTACATAAATCATCTATTAAAACTCCTATATATGAATTTAATCTACTTAAAATAAAAGGATTTCTATTTTTAATTTTTAAATAAATATTTATACCAGCAACTAATCCTTGAGAAGCTGCTTCTTCATAACCTGTAGTACCATTAATTTGACCAGCAACAAATAAATTTTTAATAATTTTACTTTCTAAATTTTTATTAAGAAAAATAGGATCTAAATACATATATTCAACAGCATAACCTGGAATTAAAATTTCAGTATTAGACATACCATCAATAGAATTAATAATTTTATATTGTATATCAATAGGTAAACTCATAGATAAACCATTTGGATATATAATATTATTATTTATATTTTCTGGTTCTAAAAATATATTATGTCTATCTCTACAAAAATTACTAATTTTATCTTCTAATGAAGGACAATATCTTGGTCCCTTAGATAAAATTAAACCATTAAATAAAGGACTTAAATGTAAATATTTTTTAACTATTTTATTAGTTAAAATATTTGTATAAGTTAAATAACAATTTTTTTGTATTAATTTTTTTTTCTTTCTTAAATTACTAAAAAAAGAAAACTTAGAAACTATATTTTTATCACTTATCTGTTTATTAAAATTATTAAAATTAATAGTATATTTATTTAATCTAGGAGGTGTACCAGTTTTTAAGTAACCAAATTTTAAATTAATTTTTTTTAAATAATTAGATAAATTTATAGAACTAAAATCATTTATTCTTCCACCTATAAATTTTTCTTTACCTATAAATATTTTAGAATCTAAAAAAGTACCAGTACATAATAGAACTGTATTAGAATAAATATTACCAAATTTTTTAGAATTTATACCATAAACAATATTATTTCTTATAATTAAACTATTAACTTCATCTTCTAAAATTGTTAAATAATTTTTATATTTATTTAAATTTTTTAAAACATTTTTTTTATATATATCTTTATCTACTTGAACTCTAGTAGCTCTTACAGCATATCCTTTACTAATATTTAAAATTTTATAATTTATACCAGATAAATCTACTAATTTACCCATTAATCCACCTAAAGCATCTATTTCTTTAACTAAATTACTTTTACCTAATCCTCCTATAGAAGGATTACAAGATAATTCACCAATTTTTCTTTTATCAAAAGTAATCATTAAAGTTTTATATTTTAATTTTGATAAAATATATGATGCTTCTATACCAGCATGACCTCCACCTATTATAATAGTTTTAAAATCAAATTTATTAGAAAATAACATATTAGAATTCTATAAAAAGTTTATATTATATTAAATAAAATTTAAAAATAAATCAATAAATTTCATTATTTAATTTATAATTAAATTAATTTAACATAAAAATTATATTGCAAAAAAAATAAAAATAAAATAAAATAAATTAATTAGAAAACAATTAGAAACTGTAAAAATAATTTAATTTAATAAATTGGGTTTTAGAAATTTATTAAGATATTTAAGTTAATTTAAATATTTTAATAAAATAATTAAATATATTAATATATTTTATTTAAATATATAAATATAATTAAAATATTTAAAATTTTTTGTTAAATGTAAATAAAATATTATAATAGAATTTAATATTTTAAGTTATTCTAAAATATAAAATATAATATTTCTAAAAAAATGTATAAAAGTGTTTTTTTAATAGATTGTACTTTATTTGCATATAAATCTTACTATATAATAAATTATAAAAATAAAGTTAAAAATTTTTCAAAGTCATTTAATATTTTTATAAATATGATATATTTTAGATATATTAAAGTTTATCCTAAATATATTTTTTTTATATTTGATAATAAAAATAAATTAAATTATAGAAATATAATATTTAATAAATATAAATCTAATAGAAAAAGATATTCAAAAAATTTTTCTAAATATATAATTTTTTTAAAAAATAGATTATCTTTATTTAATTTAAAAATTATATCTATATCAAATATTGAAGGTGATGATGTAATTAATTATATAGCATGTAAATTAAATAAGTTATTTAAATATATAAATATATATATATTATCTTATGATAAAGATTTTATACAATTAGTTAATAATAATATATTTATATATAGTTTTAGTATATTAAATATTAATAATATATATAAAAATTATGGATTTTACCCTTATTTATTAAAAGATTATCTAGTTTTATGTGGTGATAGAAGTGATAATATACCTGGTATTAAAGGTATAGGAAATAAAATTGCATTAAAAATTTTAAATAATTTTGGAGATATATATAATATTTATAATAATATAAATAAATTATTTAAAATTGGTATAAATATTAATGTAATAAATAATTTAAAAAAAAATTTTTATAATATAAGAATATGATATAGATTAGTAAGTTTTAATGAAAATATAAATATATCCATAAAAATAAACAATTATTTTTTTAATAAAAAATTATTTAATATATTATATATAAAATAATTATTTTAAAAACCACTTAAATTAAAGTGGTTTTTAATATATTATATTAATTTTATTTTTATTAAAAATGTTTTATCTAAATATCTATAACAATTTAATATATTTTTATTATTACATTTATTTTTTAAAAATCTATAAACTTTAATATTATTATTATTAATTTTAAGTTTTTTCAAATTATTTTTAATAAAATTTATTAATTTAAATTTAATATTTTTATTTAAAATTGAATAGTTAAATATTCTAATTGAAGATATTTTATATTTTTTATTTTTCATTAAATTTAAAACTTTATATAAATAAATTTTATAATTATATTTTTTATTTTTATTTAAAATATTATTATTAAAAATTTTATTTATTTTAAATTTATTAATTAAATTTTTATTATTAAAATTATTTATATTTTTAATATTTTTATTGTAATTTAATTTATATATTAAATTAATATTTAAAAAGTTATTTTTTGGTTCTTCATGTAAGATATTTTTTTGACCTAAGTTATTTATAAATTGATAATCTATTCTAGAATATAAATTTTTATTTATTTTAAATTCTAAACCTAATGAATTTAAAGGAGTTATTTTTTTATATGAAATTATATTTTTAGTATTATTTATAATATTATTTTTTTTTGATATAGATTTTATTATTATTCATCCTAATTTTAAATATAAATTAGTATTTTTTGAAATATTATAATTAATTTTATTAGATAAAGTTATACCTTTAGATTTAAAATATCCATTTATAAATTTACCCTTTTTAAATACCTTTCCTAAATTATCATATCCTAGTTCAATATTTATATTATTATTTATTTTATAACCTAAAAAACTTCCATATCCTAATTTATTAGATTTAAATTTAGTATTAATTATTTTAAATTTATTATTTAAATTTTTTAAATTTAAAAAATTAGATAAACCTATTTTAGTTCCAAAATATATTTCGTTATTTAAGTAATTATTTTTAAAAATTTCTTTAGAATATGAATTTTTATTTATTAAAAATAATGTTATTATTATTAAAAATAATTTTTTTATCATATTTAATTTCTCCTAATTTTATAATTTAATATTTTTAAATTATTAAATATTTTAATTTTTATTTTAATTAATTTTATATTTTATAATACTAATATTATAAAAAAATATTAAAATAATAATTTTTTATTATGTTAAAATATATTTTATATTACGTAAAGTTAATTTTATTAATTTAAATAGGATAATTTTTTATGATTAAAAAAAAAATTTTAGTAACTCTAAAAAATGGATTTCATATTAGACCTGCTACAAAATTTGTTAAAACAGCTAAAAAATTTTGTTCAAATATAAAAATAAAATTAAATAATAAAGAGGTTGATGCTAAAAGTCTTTTACAAATACAAACTTTAGGGATTTCAAAAAATGATTTTATTTATATAAAAGCATATGGTAAAGATGAAATTAAAGCTATTAATAAATTATCTAAAATAGTAAATTCATTAGAATAATTGTATAATTTAAATATATATATTTTAAAAGGTATAATTATGTTATTAAATGGTACTGTAGTATATAATGGTTATGCTTTTGGTAATGCATTAGTTTTAAAGGAAGAAGATATTATTATTAATAATAATAATATTAATAAAAATGAAATAGATAATGAAATTAATAATTTTATAAATTCTTATAAAAAAACTTTAAAACAATTAAAAAATATAAGAAAATTTTCATTGGAAAATAAAGATAGAAAATTATTATTTGATGGTTATATTTTAATACTAAAAGATAAATTATTTAAAAAAGATATTATAAATTTAATTAAAAATGAATTATTATATGCTGATTCAGCTGTTGATAAATTTATTAAAAAACAAATAAATAATATTAAAAAAGTTGATAATATTTATATTAAAGAAAGGGCTAATGATTTAATAGATATATCTAAAAGATTAATATTTAATATTAAAAATATAAAATTAATAGATTTTAATTCTTTATGTGATAATGTTAAAAAAAATATAATTATAATTTCTAAAGATTTATCTCCTTCTCAAATTATACAATTTAATTTAAATGTAATAAAAGGTTTTATAATTGAAGATGGTAGTATAACTTCACATAGTTCAATAATTTCTAAATCTTTAGAATTAGTATCTTTAATAGGTGTTAATAATGTTACTAATTTAATTAAAAATAATGATAATATTATAATAGATGGTATAAAAGGAAATATTTATATAAATCCAAGTGATAAAATTATTAAAAAATTTAAAAATAAATATAATAAATTTAATATTAATAAAAATAATTTGTTAAAATTAAAAGATTTACCTTCAATAACATATGATGGTTTTAATATGAAATTATATGCTAATGTAGGTAATAATAAAGATATTAATAATATATTTAAATATGGTGCTGAAGGTATAGGTTTATATAGAACTGAATTTTTGTTTATGGATAGAAATAGTTTTCCTGATGAAAATGAACAATTTTCTTATTATAGAAAAGCTGTTAAATATATAAAAGGTAATTTAGTTACTATTCGTACAGTTGATTTAGGTGGTGATAAGTTTTTATCTTATATGAATTTTCCAAAGGAGAATGTTCCTTTTTTAGGATGAAGATCTATAAGAATTTATAAAGATAAAAAAGATATATTACATACTCAATTAAGGGCTATATTAAGGGCTTCTTTTTTTGGTAAAATTCGTATATTATTCCCTATGATAATATCTATGGAAGAAGTATATTTTTTAAAAAAAGAAATTGATTATGTAAAAAATAATTTAGTAAAAGAAAATATTAATTTTGATGAAAATATTAAAATTGGTGCTATGATAGAAACACCTTCTGCTGCAATAATTTGTGGACATTTAGCTGAAGAATTGGATTTTTTTAGTATCGGTACTAATGATTTAACACAATTTGTTTTAGCAGTAGATAGAAATAATTTAAAAGTTTCTCATTTATATAATTCTTTATGTCCTTCAATTTTAAATTTAATAAAATATATTGTAAATACTGTTCATGAAAAAAATAAGAAAATAGGTATATGTGGTGAATTAGCAAGTAATTTAAATTGTATTAAATTATTATTAGGTTTAGGTTTAGATGAATTAAGTATGAATGTAAGTTTTATACCTAATGTTAAACAAATTATAAGAAGTTCTTATTTTACTTCTTGTAAAAAATTAGCAGATAAAGTTTTAGATCAAAAAACAAATAAAGATATAGAAAATATTTTAAATAAAAGTAATTAAAATAAATTTTATTTATTAACTTTTATTTTATAATTTTTATTTAATATGCCCAGAGGCGGAATTGAACCGCCGACACAAGGATTTTCAGTCCTTTGCTCTACCAACTGAGCTATCTGGGCTTTAAGTTATTTTTTATTCATTTATAATATAATTTATTTGTATAGTTTGTATTTAATATTAAAATTTCTGGGATTTTATAAGGATGATGTTTTTTAATTATTTTAATTATTTTTTTTTTAAATTTATATATAGTTTTAATTATTATATTTATTTCTTTTTTTTTTTTAATTTTATTTTTTCAAATAAATAAAGATTTTATTTTATTATAATTTATACAACAAGATAGTTTTTTATTTAAAATTTTATTAGTAATTAATTTAAATATTGATTTTTTATTTGGTATATTACTATTAATTAATATTAAATTATCTATTTTATTATATATTAAATTTTTCATTTATTTAAATTTAAATTTTAAAACTTTAATATTATAAGTTATTAAAAATAAATTGTCAATTTATAATATTTAGTATTTAATATTAATTTAGATAAATTTATTATATAATTTTATATATTTATTTAAAAATATTTTAATTAATAATTATATAATAAATAATTATTGTTATAATATTTATAATAATTTTATTATAAAGAGGAAAATATTAAATGAAAATTCGTCCATTACATGATCGTATTATTGTAAAACGTAAGAGTGTTGAATCTAAATCTTCAGGAGGTATAGTTTTAACTGGTTCAGCAGCTGGTAAATCTAATAGAGGTAAAGTATTAGCTGTTGGTAAGGGTCGTATTCTAGATAATGGTAAAATTAAATCTCTTGATGTTAAGGTTGGAGATATCATTATATTTAATGATGGTTATGGTATAAAAACTGAAAAATTAGATAACAAAGAAGTTTTAATTATGTCTGAGAGTGATGTTTTAGCTATAATAAAATAAAATAAAATATAAAATTTGAGGTATAAATATGGCAGCTAAAGATGTAAAATTTGGTAATGATGCAAGATCTAAAATACTTCGTGGTGTTAATATTTTAGCAGATGCTGTAAGAGTTACTTTAGGTCCTAAAGGTCGTAATGTAGTTTTAGATAAATCTTTTGGAGCTCCTGTAATTACTAAAGATGGAGTTTCTGTTGCTAGAGAAATTGAATTAGAAGATAAGTTTGAGAATATGGGAGCTCAAATGGTTAAGGAAGTAGCTTCTAAATCTAATGATGTAGCAGGTGATGGTACTACTACTGCTACTGTTTTAGCACAATCTATAGTAAATGAAGGATTAAAAGCAGTTGCTGCAGGAATGAATCCTATGGATATTAAAAGAGGTATAGATAAAGCTGTAAATTCAGCTGTTATTGAATTAAAAAAAATTTCTGTTCAATGTTCAGATTCTAAATCTATAGCTCAGGTAGGAACTATATCTGCTAATGATGATGAAAATGTAGGTAAATTAATTGCTCAAGCTATGGAAAAAGTTGGTAAAGAAGGAGTTATTACTGTTGAGGAAGGTACTGGATTACAAGATGAATTAGATGTAGTAGAAGGTATGCAGTTTGATAGAGGTTATTTATCTCCATATTTTATTAATCAAAGTGATTCAGGTTTAGTTGAATTAGATAATCCTTTTATTTTATTAGTTGATAAAAAAATATCTAATATTAGAGAATTATTATCTATATTAGAATCTGTAGCTAAATCTAATAAACCATTATTAATAATTGCTGAAGATGTTGAAGGAGAAGCATTAGCTACTTTAGTTGTTAATACTATGAGAGGTATAGTTAAGGTAGCAGCTGTTAAAGCACCAGGTTTTGGTGATAGACGTAAAGCTATGTTACATGATATAGCTATATTAACTCATGGAGTAGTTATTTCTGAAGAAATAGGTATGGATCTTGAAAAATGTTCTTTAGAAGATTTAGGATGTGCTAAAAAGGTTATTATTAATAAAGAGAATACTACTATTATAGATGGTTCAGGTAGTCAAAAAGAAATTTCTAATAGAATATCACAAATACGTCAACAAATAGAAGAAGCAACTTCTGATTATGATAAAGAAAAATTACAAGAAAGAGTTGCTAAATTAGCTGGTGGTGTTGCAGTTCTTAAAGTAGGTGCTGCTACTGAAGTTGAAATGAAAGAGAAAAAATCTCGTGTTGAAGATGCTTTACATGCTACTAGAGCAGCTGTAGAAGAAGGTGTAGTAGCAGGAGGTGGAGTTGCTTTAGTTAGAGTAGCTGAAAGATTAAATAATTTAACAGCTCAAAATGAAGATCAAAATATGGGTATTAGAGTAGCTTTAAGGGCTATGGAGTCTCCTTTACGTCAAATAGTTTCTAATACTGGTGACGAAGCTTCTGTAGTAGCTAATAATGTTAAAGCCGGAAGTGGTAATTATGGTTATAATGCAGCTACTGAAAAATATGGTGATATGATAGAAATGGGTATATTAGATCCAACTAAAGTTACTCGTTCAGCATTACAATATGCTTCATCTGTTGCAGGATTGATGGTTACTACTGAATGTATGATTACTGATTTATCTAAAGATGAGAAATCAGATTTAAATAATTCTAGTAATAATGGTATGAATAATAATATTGGTGGTATGAATAATATGATGTAATATATATAAAATATTTATATTATGTAAATATTTTATATTTAAAATAATATATAAAACCTTTATTAAAAAAAAGGTTTTATATATTTTATGAAATTAAATAATATTATAAATTATGTTAGATATAAATAAGTTTAAAGATAAAATTTTAAAAAAATATTATCATAAATTAAATAGTACTGGTTGTTGTGAATCACAGATTATTTTATTAACGTTTAGAATAAATAGATTACAAAATCATTTTTTAAATTATAAAAAAGATTTTCATAGTAAAAGAGGTTTTTTAAAATTAATTTTTAAAAGACGTAAATTGTTATATTACTTTAAAAATTATAATTTTAAAAAATATAAAAAATTATTAAAAATTTTAAAAATTAGACATTAAATAATTAATTATTAAGGATAAATTGTTTTGTTAAAAAATAATGTTTTTAAATTTAAGTATGGTAATAATATAATTAAATTAGAAACTGGTATTATAGCTCGACAATCTACTTCTTCTATAATTGCTAGTATAGGAGATACAGTAGTAATAGTAACATTAGTTTATAATGATCAGTTAAATGATGAACAAAGTTTTTTTCCTTTAAGTGTTTATTATCAAGAAAAATTTTATTCTGCAGGTAAAATACCAGGTAGTTTTTTTAGAAGAGAAGGAAGATCTAGTGATATTGAAGTTATAATTTCTAGACTTGTTGATAGATGTATAAGACCTTTATTTGATAAAAATATTTTAAATGAAATACAAATAGTTATAAATGTAATTTCTATAGATCCTCAGATTACAGCAGATATATTATCTATAATAGCAGTTTCAGCTGTTTTAAGTATATCAGGAATACCAAATATAGAAAATTTAGGTGCTGCTAGAATAGGTTATATAAATAAAAAATTTGTTTTAAATCCTACTTTATCAGAAATGTTACATAGTGATTTAAATTTAGTTATTGCTGGAACTAAAAGTGGTATTACTGTTATTGATGTTTCAAGTAATAATTTAGATGAAGAAATAATTTTAAATGCTATAGATTTTGGTTATATAAAATATTTAAAAGTAATTAAAAATATTAATTTATTTTCATTATTTAAAAGAAAAAATAATATTATTAATTTTGATTTTTCTTATTTAAATAATTATATATCAGATGATTTAAAAAATTATATTAATTTATTTTGTAAAGATAAATTAAAAAATTTATATTCTTTATTTCTATCTAAAAAAGATAGAAATAAAAAATTAGATATAATTAAAAAAGATTTAATATTAAATTTAATTGAAAATAAGTATTCTTTTAAAGAATATTTAATTTTTGAAGAATTTCAAAAAATAGAAAAGAAAATTATAATATCAAATTTATTAAAAGATATTCGTATAGATAAAAGAAAGTGTGATGATATAAGAAATATTGATATAAAAGTTGGTTTTTTACCTAAAAGAGTTCATGGTTCTGCATTATTTACTAGAGGTGAAACACAGGCTTTAGTAACTGTTACTTTAGGTACATCTAAAGATGCTCAAAATTTTAATGATATTTTTTTAGGTGACAGAATGGATAAATTTATATTTCATTATAATTTTCCTCCATATTCTGTAGGTGAAATTGGTAATATAGGTATACCTAAACGTAGAGAAATAGGTCATGGTTATTTAGCTAAAAAAGGTATATTACCGGTTTTACCTAGTAGTAAAAGTTTTCCTTATACTATACGTATAGTTTCTGATATTTTAGAATCTAATGGTTCTTCTTCTATGGCTTCTGTATGTGGAGCTTCTTTATCATTAATGGATGCTGGTGTACCGATTAAATGTAATGTTTCTGGTATATCTATGGGTTTATTTATATATAAAGATAAAAATTTTATTTTATCTGATATCATGGGAGATGAAGATAGATTAGGAGATATGGATTTTAAAATTATAGGTACTTATTTGGGTATAACTGCTATTCAAATGGATATGAAAATTAAAGGTATAAATTATAATATAATTAAAAATTGTTTATATAAATCTAAAGTTTCTAGGTTATATATATTAGATAAAATGAATTTATCTATTAGTAAAAATAATAAAATTTCTAAATTTGCTCCTAAAATATTTACTTTTAAAATAAATATTGATAAAATTAAATATGTTATAGGTAAACGTGGTTCAGTAATTAAAAAATTAACTGAAAAAAATAATTGTTTAATAGAAATAGAAAATAATGGTATTATAAAAATAATTTCATCTAATAAAAATGATGTAAATAATGTTATAAAAAGTATTAAAAAAATTACTGAAGATTTAAAAGTAGGTAATATATATAAAGTTGAAATAATTAAAATAGTAGAATTTGGATTATTTGTGTTATTTGAAAATGGAAAAGAAGGATTATTGCATATATCTCATATTATGAAATTTAATATAAATAATATTTATAAATTTTTTAAAATAGGTCAATTTATATTTGTAAAAATTCTTGATATTAAAAATGGAAAAATGAAATTAAATATACATAATATTAAAAAATAATATTTTATTTTTTATTAAATATATTTAAATTATGGAAAAATAATATATGAATTTAAATAATTTTAATATAAATAATTTTAATAATTTAGGTTTAAATAAAAAATTATTAAAAATTATTTATAATATTGGATACAAAATTCCTACAGAAATACAAATTAAATGTATACCATTGTTTTTAAAAGGTAAAGATATATTAGCTATTGCTAAAACAGGTAGTGGTAAAACAGCTTCTTTTGTATTACCTATATTAAATAATATTAATATTAATAATAATTTACAAGTTTTAATATTATCACCTACTAGAGAATTAGTAATACAAATTTATAATTTTTTTAATTTATTTATTAAATATTTAAAAAATATTAAGATATTATCTTTATATGGTGGTCAAAATTATAATATTGAATTTAATAATTTAAAAAAAAAACCTAATATAGTAATTGCTACGCCAGGTAGATTATTAGATCATATAAATAAAAAGACTTTATATTTAACTGATATAAAAATATTAGTTATAGATGAAGCTGATGAAATGTTACATATGGGTTTTATAAATGATGTTAAAATGATTATTAAAAATATAAAAGTATTACATCAAACTGCTTTATTTTCAGCTACTATGTCATTTCATATTTATAAAATTACTAAAAATATTATGAATAATCCTAAAGAAATTATTCTTAATAAAAATAAAATTAATTTAAATATATTTCAATATTTTTGTTTTGTAAACCCAAAATTTAAAGTAAATATTTTAATAAATTTTTTAGAAACAGAAATATTTGATAGATTAATAATTTTTGTTAAAACTAAAGATTTTAGTTCAAAATTATCTTTTTTATTAGAAAAAAGAGGATATTTATCTTCTGCATTAAATGGTGATATGAATCAAAATTTAAGAGAAAAAATTGTTTTAAATTTTAGAAAAGGTTTAATAAATATTTTGGTAGCTACTGATATAGCTTCTAGAGGTTTAGATATTAGTAATGTTAATTTAATTATTAATTATGATTTACCATATAATGTAAATTCATATATACATAGAATCGGAAGAACTGGTAGAGCTGATAATATTGGTAAAGCTATATTATTTTTAGAAAGAAAAGATTTAAAATTTTTAAATTTAATTAATAGAAAATTTAATAATAGTATTAAAAGAATTAATTTACCTAATTTAAATACTTTATTAAATATTAGATTTAATAAAATATTAGATTTAATAAAAAATAATTTTTATAAAAATAGTTATATATTAAATTTTTATAAAAAATTTTTAAATAAAATTATTAATTCTTTAAATGAAAAAGAAATATTTGATATTGCTTTGTCTTTATTAATTTTATTTTATGAAAAGAATTTTTCTAAAATTTCATATAAAGATTTATCAAAAATAAATTATAGGTGATAATGGAATTGAACCATTGACTTTCTCCTTGTAAAAGAGATGCTCTACCACTGAGCTAATCACCTAAAATTAAATTATATTTTTTAAAATGGAGCTGGCGGGATTCGAACCCGCTTCCAAAATAGATTTTCCTTTGTTACTACATGTTTATTTTATTTTAGTTTTATTAATTATTTAAAATAAAAAAAATAAATAATTAACTAGTCTATTATAATATAAAATATAGACATAGACATCTATATTTTTTCTCTTTTATATAACGTTTTTATAATTATAAAGAGATAAAATAATATAATATAAAAACGGCTTAACAGTTTTTTAAGCTGCTAAAGCGTAATTTTTATTGTTTTCTGCAATTAAAATTTACGGTTTTTAACGCGGCCTACCGTAACCTCGACATGCACATTAGGATAAATATATTTTGTCAAAACCATATACAGCCCCATGTTTTTATTATAAAACTAATTTTTTTAAATGTCAATATTAATATTTTTATTTCAATGTTTATATTTTATATATTTTCTTTTATCATATATTTTTTTACCTTTACATAATGCTATTTTTGTTTTATATCATGGGTTTTTAATTATTATAGATAATAATATTATTGTATATCCTTTAGCTTTTACATTATTATATAAATAATAAATTTCATTTTTTTTTAATAATAGTTTTATTTTTCTATTTTTATTATTAATTATTTGATTTTTTAATGGAGATATATTTATATTTTTTATATAAATTTCTTTATATTTATCAATATATACATAATTATTTTTTATATCTATATTATTTTTTAATATTGATTTAACTTCTCATCCTTTAAGGATTATACCAGTTTTAAATATTTTTTTTATTATATATTTTTTATTTATAAATTTATTATATATTATTTTATTTTTATTTTTCATTTTTAAGATTTTTTATATTTGTATTTTATATAATAATTTATTATATATTGTTATATTATATTAATTAATTTATAATATTTTATATAAATTTTTATTTAAATTAATGTATTTATTAGGAAAAAAAATGAATAATAATAATAAATATTATAATAATAAAGAAAATATTAATATTGATTCTTTAGATAATAAAGAATTTAAAGATGATAATTTTTGTTGTGATAATATTAATTTAAAAAAAATTAAGGATAAGATTTTATTATTAAAAGAAGAAATTAATATAAAAAATAAATTAGTAAATAAATTAAAAAATAAGTTAATTGATTTGAAAAAAAAAAATATTGATATTATTTTAAGAAATAAAGCTGATATTGAAAATATGAGAAAATTAAATGAAAAGAATATTAGTAAGATATATAAATATTCTCTAGAAAAATTTTCTAAAGATTTATTATCAATAGTTGATAATTTAAAATCTTCAATTTTAGTTAATAAAAATAAAAAATTAAATTCTTATATTAATTTTAAAGGTATTTCTTTAACTTTAAAAAATTTTTTAATGATTTTAAAAAAATTTGGTATTACTAATTTAAATAAAATTAATAAATTTGATCCTAATTATCATCAAGCTATGTCAATTTCTTATACTAATGATAAATCTAAGGATAACAAAATAATAAAAGTATTACAAGATGGTTATATGATAAATGATAGATTACTTAGACCAGCTATGGTAGAAGTTTTTAAATATAATAATGATAATATAAAATAATATTTAATTAATTTTGTTTATTTATTGAATTTTAATTTTATTTTTGTTATTATATTTAAAATGGCCCTTTAGCTCAGAGGTTAGAGCAGGCGACTCATAATCGCTTGGTCGTTGGTTCGAATCCAATAGGGGCCATAAAATTTTAAATTTTTAAATAATATTTTTTTTTTATATTAAATTTATTTTTATATTCATATATTAATGGTTTTGCTGTTGGTATTTCATATTTTAATATATTTTTATCTGAAATATTTTCTATATATTTTATTAAAGCTCTTAATGAATTTCCATGTGCTACAATTAATATTGACTTATTTTTTAATAAATTTTTATATATATTTTTTTTTCAGTAAGGTATTACTCTATTATATGTATCTAATAAACTTTCTCCTACCGGAATGTTATTTTTTTTTAATTTTTTATATTTTTTATCTTTACCGGGGTAATTTATATTATTTGTATTAATTTTAGGTGGATTGATTTTAAAACTTCTTCTTCAATTTTGAAATTTAATTATTCCATATTTATTTAAAACATCATCTTTATTTAAACCTTGTAATTTACCATAATGTCTTTCGTTTAATTTTCAAGTCTTATATACTTTAATTCATGTTAAGTTTAATTTATATAATACTTCTCATGTAGTATGTATTGCTCTATTTAATAAAGATGTATATACAATATCGAATGAAATTTTGTTTTTTCTTAAAATTTTACCTGCATTTTTAGCTTCAATTATTCCATTATTTGATAACTTAACATCCATTCAACCTGTAAATATATTTTTTTTATTTCAAACACTTTCTCCGTGTCTTAAAAGTACTAATTTTTTCATTTTTATTTTATTTTATATTTTTTTAATAATTTATTATGATTTATTATATATTTATCTATTTTTTTTATTTTTATTAAATCTTTTAATTTTAAAGATTTTTTAATATTAAATTTTCCTATTTTAATTCTTTTTAATTTTATTATATGTGAACCACATTTTAAATATTTACCTATTTTATTTATTAAACTTCTTATATATGTTCCTTTAGAACATTTTATTTTTAATTTTATTATATTTTTTTTAAATTTTATAAGTTTTATTTTATAAATTTTTATATAATTATATTTTTTTATATTTATACCTTTTATTGCATATTTATATAATGGTATTCCATTAAATTTACATGAAGAATATATAGGTACTTTTTGTTTTATTTTTCCTTTATATTTTTTAATTATATTAATTATTTTATTTTTTTTAATTTTTTTAAATTTTGTAATTTTAGTTATATATCCATATGAGTCATATGTATTTGTTGTTATACCTAATATAGATGTTACTATATAAGTTTTTTTTTCTTTTATTATATAATTAAATAATTTTGTACTTTTTCCAAAACATATTAATAATATTCCAGATGAAATAGGATCTAAAGTTCCTATAAATCCAATTTTTTTTGGTCTAAATTGTTTTTTAATTTTTTGTAATATTTTATTAGATGTTACTCCACATGGTTTATAAAAATTTAATAAACCATTAATTTTATTTAAGTTCATATTTTATATTTTAATTTTATCTAATAAATAAAATAATTTTTTATTTTTATTATAAAATTTATCAATTTTAAAATATATTTTAGGTATATTTTTAAAATTTATTTTTTTAATTAGTTTATTTTTTATATATATATTATATTTTTGTAAAATATCTATTATTTTTATATTATTATTTTTTTGTTTATTAATACTAATATATATTTTAATTATTAAATTATTTTTACATATATTAATATAATTTATAGAAATTAAATTTTTTTTAAAAATATAATTAAGTTTTTTATTTATTAAATTAATAATATATTTTTTAATTATTTTATTTCTTTTTTTAATTTTTATATTTTTCATTATTAATATTTTTTATTTAAATGATATTATTTCATCTCCTATTTTAATTTTATTAAAGTTTCTAATGTGTATACCACATTCATTATTATAATATACAATTTTAACTTTATCTTTAAATCTTTTTATAGATTTTATTTTACCTTTATATATAGTTATATTTTTTCTTATTATTTTAATATTATTATTAATATCAATAAATCCTTTTTTAATTTTACAACCAGCTATTATATCTGTTTTTGATGATTTAAAAATATTTTTTATAATAGCTATTCCTAATATAATTTTTTCTTTACTTAATTTTTTAAACTTTAATTCATATATATTATTTATTTTTTCTATTAATTTATAAATTAATGAAAAATAGTATATTTTAATATTATAATTATTATATTTTTTTATTGAATTATTTTTTTGAACATTAAAAGCTACTATAATAGAATTAGTAGTTTTTGCATATATTAGATCATTTTCATTTATATTTCCAATATTAGAATATATTATTTTTATACTATTAGATATTTTTTTGATACTTTTTTTTAATGTTTTAATATAACTTAATAAATTTGTTTTTAATATTATATTTAAATTTTTATTATTATTTTTTTTAGATAAAATATTTTTAATATTTTTATTTTTAATTTTTTCTAATTTTTTTTCTTTATTTATTTTATATTTAATTTGAGATATTTTTTTAGCTTGTTTATTATTATTTATTACTATAAATTTTTTTCCTATTTTAGGAATATTATGTAATCCTGTAATTTCTACAGCCATAGATGGTTTTGCTTTATTAATTATTTTTTTATTATCATTAAATATACATTTTATTTTTCCATATGTTTCTCCACATAAAATTATATTACCTGTTTTTAAAGTACCTTTTTTAATTAATATTTTAGCAATTGGACCTATATTTTTATTAATATTTGAGTCTAAAATTATTCCTGATGCCATACCATTATAAATTGTTTTTAAATTTATTAGTTTAGATTTTATAAATATATATTTTATTAATTTATTTATACCAATATTTTCTTTAGTAGAAATATTTATAAATATATTCTTTTTAAATAATTTATTTGATATTATATTATTTAAAATTATATTTTTTTTTATTATATTTATATTTTCTAAATAATTTATTTTATCAATTTTATTTAATGCTATTATTATAGGAACTTGTTTTTTGTTAGCATATTTTATAATTTCTTTAGTTTGTGGCATTATTCCGTCATCTATTGATATTAATAATATTATTAAATCTGATATATTTATAGATTTTTTTCTCATATCTGTAAAACTATAGTGTCCTGGAGTATCTAATAATGTTAATTTACCAAATTTAGTTTTAATATTATATGCATTTATATTTTGAGTTATATTACCAATTTCATATTTTTGTATATTTGATGATTTTATACGGTCTATTAAAGAAGTTTTACCATGATTAACATGACCCATAATAGTTATTATAGGTGGTCTGTTTTTTATAATATTTCCTGTTTTTCTTTTTAATATTATGTTTTTTTTTAATAATTTATATTTATTTAATTGATTATTTTTTGTATTTATTTTTTTTTTTTTGATTTTATTTTTTATTTTAAAATTATTTTTTGTATTTTTTTTTTTATTAAATTTTTTTTTATTAAATTTAATTTTTTTGTATTTTTTATTTATTTTATTTTTATTAAATTTTATTTTTAATTTATTTTTTTTATTATTTTTTTTAATTTGCATAATTTTATTTAAAATTATATTTATTTAACTAATATAATTTTATTATATTATATTTTTATTTTTATTATTATTATTAAGTATATGAATATTTCATTTAGTTAATTTAGATGCTAATTTAATATTTTGACCTTTTTTTCCTATTGCTTTTGCAATATTATCATTTTTTACTAATATTTCCATCATTTTATTAATTTTGTTTTTTTTAATATTAATTATTTTAGCTGGTGCCATTGCATTAATAACAAATTTTTTAGGATTTTTATTTCATAAAATTATATCTATTTTTTCTCCTGATAATTGATTTGATATTTTTTGTATTCTTAATCCTTTTATACCTATACATGTTCCAATAGGATCTATTCTTTTATCTTTAGATTTAATAGCTATTTTAGACCTTAAACCTGGATATCTTGATATATTAATTATTTTTATTATTTTTTTTTTTATTTCAGGTATTTGTAATTTTAAAAGTTCTATTAAAATATTATTTTTAGATCTTGTTATAAATATTTTATATTTATTATTTTTTTGTTTAAATTTATATATTAATCCTTTAATTTTATCTCCTTTTTTAAATTTTTCTTTTAATATCATATCTTCTTTAAGTAAAATTGCTTCTAAATTATATCCTATATCTATAATTGTGTAATTTTTATTTATTTTTTTAATAAACCCTGAAATTATTTTACCTTTTTTTTTTTTTATTTTTTTAAGTATCATTAATTTTTCAGCTTGTTTCATTTTTTGAATTATTACTTGTTTAGCTGTTTGTGTAGATATTCTATCAAATTTTATTGATTTAATTTTATTTTTTATATATTCTCCTATTTTAACATTTTTATTTTTTATATTTTTTATATTTATTTCTTTTTCTGGATATTTAACATTTTTAACTATTGTTCATATTCTATATACATTAAATATTCCATTTTTTCTATTTATATATACTTTAATATTTATTTTTTTTTTATATTTTTTTTTTATTGCTATTTCTAAAGCACTTTCTAATGTTTTAAAAATTTTTTCTCTAGGTAAAGATTTTTCATTTGAAACAGATTCTGCTACTTCTAAAATTTCTTTATTCATATTTTAAAAATTATAAATTATATTATATTAGAATTATATATTTTATATATATTAAATATTTTAATTTTTATTAAATTATTAATATTTTATTAATATTATTATATAATAATATATTTTATATTTTATTTAAAATATTAATATTAACAGTCTTATTTTAATTACCGGGAACGGGATTTGAACCCGTAATTCTTTTTAAAAGAACTATCTCCTCAAGATAGTGTGTTTACCAATTTCACCATCCCGGTAATTTTATTTATTTTTTGTTTTTTAAAATATTATTTTTATTAATAATATTATTAAATTTTATTTTTTTATTATCTATATTATTTAATATTATAGTTAATATAAAAAATATTATAGATAATATAGTTATTATATAATTAATTTTATTTTTAAAGTGATTTAAATTAATATCTTTATTATTTTTGTTTTTATTATTAATAATTGATGAATTAATAATATTATTTTTATTAGGTGATATTATTATTAATATAATTAATGATATTGATATTATTAAAAATATTATTAAAAAAAATAGATACATTTTATTTATTAGAAATTATTTTAATTTTAATTAAATTTATTTAATATTATATTATATTATATAATATTATTATTATTATTAGTTCTTTTTATTAATTTATTATTATTATTATTTATGGACATTATTTTAATAATATCTTTATAATTAAGTGTTTCATATTTTATTAATTCTTTTTTCATAATATGTAATATGTTTATATTTTTAATTAAGATATTTTTAGCTCTTTTATAATTTTTTATTATTATATTTTTTATTTCTTTATCAATAATTTTATATATATATTCAGAAATGTAATATTTATTATAAATTTTATTATTTATTAAATTTTCTTCATTTTGTTCATATAGTAATGGTCCAATTTTATCAGAAAAACCTCATTTTGTTACCATATTTCTAGCTATAGATGTTGCTATTTTAATATCATTACTACAACCTGTAGATATATTTTCTTTACCGTATATTATTTCTTCAGCTATTCTTCCTCCATATAAAGTTGATATTTTACTTTCTAATTGTTTTTTACTTATAAGTAAATTATCATTTTCTGGTAAAAATAATGTTACACCTAGTGATTTACCTCTAGGTATTATTGTAACTTTATATATTGGATCATGTTCAGGTACAATATTACCTACTATTGTATGTCCAGCTTCATGATAAGCTGTAGATTCTTTTTGTAAATTTGTAATTATTAGTGATTTTCTTATTGAACCCATTATAATTTTATCTTTTGATATTTCAATTTCTTTCATAGATATATTTTTAAGATTTTTTTTAGCTGCTAATAATGCTGATTCATTTATTAAATTTGATAAATCTGCTCCTGAAAATCCTGGTGTACTTTTAGCTATAGTATTTATATCTATATCTTTATTTAAAGGTATTTTTTTTATATGTATTTTAATTATTTGTTTTCTTTCTATTAAATCAGGTAAATCTATTATTATTTTTCTATCAAATCTTCCTGGTCTTAATAGAGCTGGATCTAAGATATCTGGTCTGTTTGTAGCTGCTATTATAATTATTCCTTGGTTATTATTAAAACCATCCATTTCTACTAACATTTGATTTAATGTTTGTTCTCTTTCATCATTACCTCCATTAATACTTATACTTCTTCTTCTACCTACAGCATCTATTTCATCTATAAATATTATACATGGAGATGTTTTTTTTGCTTCTTTAAACATATTTCTTACTCTTGATGCTCCTACTCCTACAAACATTTCTACAAAATCTGATCCACATATATTATAAAAAGGTACTTTAGATTCTCCAGCTATAGCTTTTGCTAAAAGTGTTTTACCTGTTCCAGGTGGTCCTATCATTAAAATTCCTTTAGGTATTTTGCCACCTAGTTTTATAAATTTTTCTGGTTTTTTTAAAAATTCTACTAATTCTTTCACTTCTTCTTTAGCTTCATTACATCCTGCTATATCTTTAAAAGTTATATTAATATTTTTATTTAAAATTTTTGTTTTATTTTTATTAAAAAAAAATGAATTTTTACTACTATTTTTTATTTGTTTAATAAACAAAATTCAAATTAATGTACTTAGTATAATTGGAGCTCAAGATATTAATAATGATATAAATATATTTGGTTTATTTTTATTAGTACTTTCTATAATAATATTTTTTTTAATTAATTTATTAATTAAATCAATATCATTAATAGGCATATATGTTTTATATTTATAGTTATTTTTTTTAATTATTTTTAATTCTCTTCCATTAATTTTAATTTTTTTTATTTTATTATTTTTAATATCTAATAAGAAATTAGAATAATTTAATTCATTATTATAATAATCTTTATTATAATTATTAAAAATAAATAATATTATTATTGTAGCAGTTAATCAAAATATTAAATTTTTTGTCATTTTTATTATATTTAATTTTTATTTAAGATTATTTAAAATATTTTTTTATAACCTTTTGCTATTATATATATTTCTTTTGAACATATATTAGAAGATTTTGGTTTTTGTATTTTAATATTATTAAACATTTTTTTTATTATTTTAAAATATTTAGAAAAAACTTCACCTAAAAATATTTTTATTATTATATTTCCATTTTTTATTAATTTTTTATTACATAATTTTATTATAGATTTAATAATTTTATAATTTTTAGGATTATCTATTTCTTTAATTCCTGTTATATTTGGTGATATATCTGATATTATATTATTGATATGATATTTTTTAGTTTTTTTAATAATTAAATTAAATGTTTTTTTATTACAAATATCACCTTTTATAAATTTTATATTAAATTTGTTTTTTATAGGTAAAATATCACAGCAAAATATTTTTCCTTTAATTTTAATTTTATCTATTAAAAATTTTGTTCATCCTCCAGGATTTGATCCTAAATTAATTATATTATGATTTTTTTTAAAAATATTATTTTCTTTATTTATTTCAAATAATTTAAATCATGATTTTGATATTGTTTTATTTTTAATTGATAATTTAGTATATTTATTTTTGTTTTTAAAATAATTTAATTTTTTTTTTTCATTTTTATATATTATTAATAATATTAATTAATTTTTAAAATTTTATATTTTATATTTCCTTTTATAGTTTTTAATATTATTATATTATTAATTTTTTTACCTATTAATTTTCTTGAGAGAGGTGAATTTATTGATATTAATTTTTTTTTTATATTTGATTCGTCATCTCCTACTATTCTATAAGTATATATTTTTTTATTATTTAAATTTTTTATTTTAACTTTTGAACCAAATATTATTTTATTTTTATAATTAATTTTAGATATATCAATAATTTGAGCATTAATTAATTTATTTTCAATTTCTATAATTTTTTTTTCACAAATTAATTGTTCTTCCTTTGCAGCATGATATTCAGCATTTTCTTTTAAATCTCCAAATTTTCTAGCTTCTGATATTGAAGATATTATTTGTGGTCTTTTTATATTTTTTAGTATTTTTAATTTTTTAAGTAATTTTTTTTCTCCTTTAATTGTCATAGGTATTTTATTCATATTTACTCCAATTATTTAGAATTAAATTATAATTAATTTTTTATAAATTTTATTTATTTGTATTATTTAAATATTTAAATATTTCTTTTTTTAATAAATTAATACAATATTTATTTTTAGTTGATATAAAAAATATTTTATTTTTATTTTTATTTTTTATAAAAAAGTTTTTTATTTTATTTATTGATTTTTTATTTATTAAGTCTTTTTTATTAAATATTAAAAATTTTTTTATTTTATATATATTATTATTATAATTAAGTATTTCTTTTTTTATAATATTAATATTTTTTAGTATAATTTTTATATTTTCGTTTATTTCTAAAATATGTAATAAAAGTTTGCAATTTTTAACATATTTTAAAAATTTTATTGATAAATCATTATTTTTTTTATAAGAACCTTTAATTATTGGTGGTGTATCTACAATACTTAATTTATTATTATTTGTTTTTTTTTTTATTATTCCTATTTGTGGATTTAATGTTGTAAATGGGTAATTTTTAATTTTTGTTTTTTTAATTAATGTAAGTTTCTTAAATAAGCTAGATTTTCCACAATTTGGTAATCCTATTATTCCTATATCATAATAGAATATTATTTCTAATTTAATATTTAATTTTTCTCCTTTTTTTCCTTTAGTATATTTTAAAGGTGTTCTATTAATTGATGATTTAAATTGATTATTTCCTATTCCTGGTTTACCTCCTTTAGCTATTAGTAATTTAATATTGTTATTTTTAATTAAATATGTTTTATTTTTTTTTATTATATTTATTTTTGTATTAATAGGTATTTTAATATATAAATTTTTTCCATTTTTTCCAGTACAATTATTTTTTTTTCCATTTTCTCCGTTTTCTGATTTTATAATTTTTTTATTTTTTAAATGATTTAATGAATTTATATTATGATTAGTTTCTAAATATATATTTCCTCCTTTACCTCCATTACCTCCATCTGGACCTCCTTTATTTATATATTTATTTCTAAAAAAGCTTATTATTCCATTTCCTCCTTTTCCTGCAATTAATTTTATTTTTATTTTATATATTTTTTTTTTCACTTTTTATATTATACTTATAAATTTACGTTTTCTAATTCCTTTTGTTTCAAATTTAATTTTCCCCTTTTTTGTTGCATATAGTGTATAATCTCTTCCACATTTTACATTTTTTCCTGCATAAAATTTTGTTCCTCTTTGTTTTAAAATTATATATCCTGGATATACTAATTGATTTCCA
Source organism: Candidatus Stammera capleta (assembly GCA_015134355.1). Lineage (GTDB taxonomy): Bacteria > Pseudomonadota > Gammaproteobacteria > Enterobacterales > Enterobacteriaceae > Stammera > Stammera capleta_L. The sequence goes on along the minus strand of CP043978.1, from coordinate 98,284 downwards.
TAGCATTTTATTCCTAATCTTTTAGAATGAGAATCTCTTCCATTTTTAGTTGATCCACCAGCTTTTTTATGTGCCATTTTTTTTATTTATTTTTTGAATTGATTTTATTTTTAATATTGTTAATTTTTGTCTATGACCTTTAATTTTTAAATAATTTTTTCTTCTTTTAAATTTTATTATTTTTATTTTTTTATTTTTTATATGTTTTTTAATTTTTGCTATTACACAATAATTATTTAATTTTTTTCCTAATATTATTTTATTATTTTTTTTAAATAATATTATAATATTTAATTTTATTTTTTTTCCTATTTTTTTGTTAATTTTTTCTACTATTATTTTTTCTTTTTTTTTTATATTAAATTGTTTTCCACCAGATTCAATAATTGCATACATATATATTATTTTTACTTAAATAATTAATATTATATTAAATTTATTTAATACTATCAAATTAATTATATTTATTAAAGTATAAATAATTAATTTATAAAAAAATAAAATTATTTTATATTTTAATTTTATTAATTTTAAAATTATTTGTATTTTATGAATATAATATTTTTATTATTAAATATTTAAATTATAATAATTTATTATTTATTATAACTTTATATTTTTATATATTATTTAAATAATTATATATTTTTATTTTAATTTTAATAATTATTAAATATATTATATATAATATATTTTTATTTTTTAAAATTAGGTTTGTTTATGAATTTAGATATAGTTTATGAAAAAATACTTAATGAAAATAAAATATTAAAATCTGATATATTAAATGTAATTAATGAAATATCATGTTATGGTTTTGATTATGCTGATATTTATTTTCAGGATTCTTGTAATGAATATTTATTTTTAGAAAATAATAAGTTAAAGAATAATTTTTTAAATTATAAAAAAGGATTAAGTTTAAGATTAAATAAGTTTGATAAAACTTTTTTTTCTTATACTAATGAAATTAGTAAACATTCTTTATTTAATTTAATAAAAAAATTTAATAATTTTTATAAAAATAATATTTTTATTAATAAAAATAAATTAATTGTATTAAATAATAAAATTTTACATAGTAATATATTTCCTATTAATTTTATTAATAATAAAAAAAAAATAAATATTTTATTTGAATTATATAATTATATAAAAAAAGTTGATTCTAGAATTAATTATATTTCAATTAGTTTATTTATTAGATATAATTTAATTTTATTTTCTAATACTGATTTTATTTTAGCAGGAGATATTAGACCATTATTAAATTTATCAATAAAAGTTCAAGTAGAGAATAAATCTTGTAAGGAAATAGGTATCTCAGGTGGTGGTGGTTGTTATTCTTTTGATGAAATTTTATTATTAAAACATAATAATATTCCTATTATTAATTATTGAGCTAATGAAGCAATAAGAATAGCTATTAATAATTTATATGCTTCTAATTCACCTGCTGGTAATATGCCTGTAGTTTTATCTAATGGTTCTCCTGGTATATTATTACATGAAGCTGTAGGACATGGATTAGAAGGAGATTTTAATAGAAAACATACTTCTTTATTTTATAAGTATATTAATAAAAAGGTTGCTTCTAAAAATTTTACAATAGTTGATGATAATACTTTGTATAAAAAAATAGGTTCTTCTAGTATTGATGATGAAGGTGTTTTAGCTCAGAAAAGAATTTTAATTAAAAATGGTATATTAAAATCTTATTTATTAGATAGATTAAGTGCTAGATTAATGAATTTAAAATCTAATGGGAGTGGTCGTAGAGAATCTTATTCTAGTTTACCTATACCTAGAATGAGTAATACTTATTTATTACCTGGAAAATTTTATGTAAATGATATTATTGATAGCATAGATTATGGATTATATATAGTTAGTTTATTAGGTGGTCAAGTAGATATAACTTCTGGTAATTTTGTTTTTACTATATTAGAAGGTTATTTAATTAAAAAAGGTAAAATATTAAATCCTATAAAAAGTTGTACTTTAATAGGATCTTCTATTGATATTATAAATAAAATTAGTATGATAGCTAATGATTTAAATTTTGATAGTGGAATGGGTATATGTGGTAAAGATAATCAACATGTACCTGTAAGTGTTGGTCAACCAACTTTAAAAATTGATTGTATAACAGTTGGTGGTTTAAATTAATATTATTAGAGGTAATTTATATGTTATATATAAAAAGTGTTAATAAAAATAATTTATGATATTTAATTAATGCTAAAAATATGATTTTAGGTAGATTATGTACTAAAATAGTTTATTTGTTAATAGGTAAGAATAATTATAATTTTAAATCAAATACTATTAATGGTAATTATGTGGTAGTTATAAATATTTCTAAAATCAAGTTTACAGGTAATAAATTTAATAATAAATTATATTATCGTCATAGTGGTTATATTGGTGGATTAAAATGTAGTTATTTAAAAGATATTTTTAAAAAATTTCCTGAAAGAGTTATTAGAAGTGGTGTAAAGGGTATGTTACCTAAAAATTCTTTAGGTAAATTAATGTTTAATAGGTTAAAAATTTATAGTAATAATATTCATAAACATAATTCTCAAAAATTAATTTTAGTTAATTAAATTTAATATGAAAAATTTATATAGTACAGGTCGTAGAAAAACTTCTTCAGCAAGAGTATTTATGAAAGAAGGTAAAGGTATTATTATGATTAATAATTTATCATTAGATAAATATTTTTTTTTAAATAAACATAGATTAATTATAATGAAACCTTTTTTGGTATTAAAAGATAATAAATATATAAATAGTTTTGATTATTATATTACTGTTAAAGGTGGTGGTATATCTAGTCAATCTATAGCAATTAGACATGGAATAAGTAGAGTTTTATTAAAATATGATAATTTTTTAAAAAGTATATTAAAGAAATTAGGTTTTTTAACTAGGGATTCTAGAAAAGTAGAAAGGAAAAAATATGGGTTAATTAAATCACGTAGTAAACATCAATATTCAAAACGTTAATTAAATATGTTATATAAAGAAAAATTAAGTCCTATTATTAAACAATATTTAAATATTAAAAAAAAATATAAAAATATTTTATTATTTTATCAAATAGGTGAATTTTATGAATTATTTTATGATGATGCAATAAAAATATCAAGTTTATTAAATTTAAATTTAACTGAAAAAAAATTTGTTAAACATAAAAATGTTCCTATGGCTGGTATACCTATATTTTCTTATAAAAAATATGTTTTAAAATTAATTAAATTAGGTGAATCTATAGCTATTTGTAATCAAATTAATAATAATATTATTAATAATAGTAATAAAATTAAAAATAGAAGAGTTGTAAAAATTATTACTCCAGGTACAATTTCTGAAAGTTATTATTTAAATAAAAAAAAGGATAATTATATATCATGTGTTTTTAAAGGTAAAGATAATAATTTTGGTTTTTCATTAATAGATATTTTTAGTGGTAAATTTTATGTTTTGCAAATTAAAAGTTTAAATGAACTTAAAACAGAATTATTTAAAAATAATCCTTCTGAAATAATTTATTGTAAAGATAATTTTAATTTTACTTATTTATTAAATGAGTTTAATTTTTTTAATTCAATATCTTTAAAATATTTTAATTATAATTTTTGTTTAAATGTTTTATTAGATCATTTTAAATTATCTAATTTAGATTGTTTTGGAATAAGTGATAAAAAGTTAATTATAATATCTGCAGGTTGTTTATTAAATTATATTAAATTTACTCAATTTATTAATTTATTACATATAAATAAAATTAAATTAATTTCTGATTATAAATATTTATTTATGGATTTTTCTACTATTAAAAATTTAGAATTAATTGATTCTTTAAGTAATAGTAAAAATACTTTATTAAATATTTTAGATTCAACAGTTACACCTATGGGTGGTCGTTTATTGAAAAGATGATTAATTAGACCAATTTTAGATTTAAATATAATTAATAATCGTCATTCTATAATTAGTTTTATATGATTTTATAATGATGATTTAAGAAAAATTTTAAATAAAATTGGAGATTTAGAACGTATTTTAGGTAGAATAATTTTATTTAATGTTTCTTCTAAAGATTTAATAAATTTTAAAATTTATTTAATTTTAATATTTGATATATTAAAATTATTTAAGGATAGTAAATATTTAAATTTTAGAATATTTAAATATTTATTTTTAAAAAAAAATTTATTAAAGAAAATTATTATTTTAATTGAAAAATCAATTGTAGATCCAAAATTAGATTCTAATAATTTAATATTAAAAGGTTATAATAAAAAATTAGATAAATTAAAATATTTTAATGATAATAAAGAAATTTATATTAAAAGTATTGAAGAAAGTGAAAAGAAAAAAACTAAAATTAATAATTTATTTATTAAATATAATAAAATACATGGATACTATATTCAAGTTAATAAGTTAGATTGAAAGCTTGTACCAAATTATTATATAAAATATAAATCTTTTAAGTATTATAAAAGATATATATTTTCAGATTTGAAAAAATTAGAATTTAAAATTATTTATATTAATAAAAAAATTAAATTATTAGAAAATAAAATTTTTAATAAAATATTAAATTATATTATATTATATATAAATGATTTAAAAATAATTACAAATTGTATTTCTAAATTAGATGTTTTATCAAGTTTTGTTGAAAGATCTATTTGTTTTAATTTTAAAAAGCCAAAATTATTTAATAATTGTTCTTTTTTAGATATAAGAGATAGTCGTCATCCTGTTTTAGATAGTTCTTCTGAATTTGAGTTTATTACAAATAATATATTAATAAATAAAAAAATAAGAACTTTATTAATTACAGGTCCTAATATGGGTGGTAAAAGTACTTATATGAGACAAATAGCTATTATTTGTATAATGTCTTATATAGGTTGTTATGTTCCTGCTAGTAAAGCTCATATAGGATTTATAGATAAAATTTTGACTAGAATAGGTTTTTCTGATGATATATCTTCTAATAAATCTACTTTTATGATAGAAATGTCTGAAGTTTCTTATATAATTAATAATGCTACTAAAAATAGTTTATTATTAATAGATGAAATGGGTAGAGGTACTTCTTTTTATGAAGGTATTTCTTTAGCTTGATCATGTTTAGATTATATATCTAGAAATATTAAAAGTATTACTTTATTTTCAACTCATTTTTTTGAATTATTTAAAATAGGTAAATTATATTATAATATTAGTAATGTATTTTTTGATTTTATAAAAAAAGATAATGATATAATTTTTTTATATAAAATTAAAAATGGGGTTTGTAATACTAGTTGTAGTTTTTTAATAGCAAATAAATGTGGTATACCTAAGTCTATTATAAAGAATTCTTATAATATTTTTAAAAGATTAAATTTTTTAAAATAATTTAATTTTCATTAATATATTATTTTATTTTTTTTTATTTAAATATTTGTATATAATTAAAAATATATAATATTATTTGGAGATAAAATGAATCATTATGAAATAGTTTTTTTAGTTTATCCTGATAAAACTATGTATATTAAAAATATTATAGATTATTATATAAATTTTATTAATAATAAAAATGGAAAAATTCATAGATTAGAAGATTGAGGTTTAAAATATTTATCTTATTCTATAAAAAGTATATATAAAGCTCATTATATACTAATGAATATAGAAATAGATAAGTTGTATATTAAAAATATAGAAAATAATTTTAGATTTAATGATAGTATATTAAGATTTATTATTTTAAGAAAAAGTTATGCTGAATATAGTTCTTCTATAATGAATAGAAAAATTAATAAATTAAATTTAAATTTATTTAATAAATAAAATTTATATTTTTTATGAGAATTTTTTATGTTTAATTATAATAAAAAAAAGTTTTGTTATTTTTCTAATAGAAAAGTAAAAGTTATAGATTATAAAAATATAGAATTATTAAAGTTATATATAACAGAATGTTATAAAATTATTCCTAGTAGGATTACTGGTACTTCTGCTAAATATCAAAGAAAATTATCTTTAGCAATTAAAATAGCTAGATATTTATCTTTATTGCCATATACTGATTTACATAAATAATTATTTAGGACATTTAAATGATTAAAGTAAAAGTAATAATTTTAGATAAAAATATTTCTTATGTAGGTAATATTTTAAAAGTTAGTCGTGGTTATGCAAGAAATTTTTTAATACCTTATAATAAAGCTGTATATGCTACTTCTAAAAATATTAATAAATTTTATAAAGTTAATAAGTATTTAAATAATAAAATTTTAAAGTTAAATAAATTAAAAGATAAAATAATTAATTTATCTCCTTTAAATATTAAATTAAGATGTGATAAAAATAAGAAATTATTTTGTTCTATAAAAAATATTGATATTAAAAATATATTTTTAGATAAATTGAATATAAAGATTTCAAAAAAATGTATTATTTTACCAAATGGTCCCATAAAATATTTAGGTAATTATATTATTAATATTTCTTTATATAAAAAAGATATTTTTGATTTTTTAATTAATATTAGTTCTTTAAATTAAATTAATTTTATTTATATATTTTATTATTTTTAAAAATATATTATAAATTTTTATTTATATATTTTAATTTTTATATAAAATTTTATTAAAAATATCTTGTATTATTTTAAATTTATTGTTATATTTATTAATTGTATTAATAATTAATTATTTTAATAATTAATTTGTTCTTTAAAATAAAAATTTTTGTAGTTATATTACAATAATTGCATTATATTTAAAGTTTAGATATAAAGTATAGTTTTTTGTTTAGAAGAGTTTGATCATGGCTCAGATTGAACGCTAGCGGCAAGCTTAACACATGCAAGTTGAACGGCATTATAAAAATTTACTTAAAAGTTTATTTTTATAGCGAGTGGCGAACGGGTGAGTAATATCTGAGAATCTGCCTTAAGAAGGGGAATAACTATTGGAAACGATAGCTAATACCGCATAATGTTAATATAATATTAATATTTTTATTATTATTATTATTAATTAAAGTAGGGGATTTAAATTTTATTTAAACCTTATGTCTTAAGATGAGCTCAGACAGGATTAGTTAGTAGGTGAGGTAATTGCTTACCTAGACTATGATCCTTAGCTGGTCTGAGAGGATGGCCAGCCACACTGGAACTGAGATACGGTCCAGACTCCTACGGGAGGCAGCAGTGGGGAATATTGCACAATGGGGGAAACCCTGATGCAGCTATGCCGCGTGTATGAAGAAGACTTTAGGGTTGTAAAGTACTTTCAGTAAGGAAGAAGATATTTATAATAATACTATATATATTTGACGTTACTTACAAAAGAAGCATCGGCTAACTCCGTGCCAGCAGCCGCGGTAATACGGGGGATGCAAGCGTTAATCGGAATTACTGGGCGTAAAGAGCATGTAGGTGGTTTATTATGTCAGATGTGAAATCCCTAAGCTTAACTTAGGAATTGCATTTGAAACTGATTAACTAAGAGTATCGTAGAGGAAGGTGGAATTCCAGGTGTAGCGGTGAAATGCGTAGATATCTGGAGGAATATCAGTGGCGAAGGCGGCCTTCTGGACGAATACTGACACTTAAGTGCGAAAGCATGGGGAGCAAACAGGATTAGATACCCTGGTAGTCCATGCCGTAAACGATGTCAACTTGAAGGTTGTGATAATTTTAATTGTGACTTTCGTAGCTAACGCGTTAAGTTGACCGCCTGGGGAGTACGACCGCAAGGTTAAAACTCAAATGAATTGACGGGGGCCCGCACAAGCGGTGGAGCATGTGGTTTAATTCGATGCAACGCGAAAAACCTTACCTGGTCTTGACATCCAATGAATTTTGCAGAAATGTGGAAGTGCTTTTAAATAAAAGAACATTGAGACAGGTGCTGCATGGCTGTCGTCAGCTCGTGTTGTGAAATGTTGGGTTAAGTCCTGTAACGAGCGCAACCCCTGTTCTTTGTTGCCATCAGGTAATGCTGGGAACTCAAAGAAGACTGCCAGTGACAAACTGGAGGAAGGTGGGGATGACGTCAAGTCATCATGGCCCTTACGACCAGGGCTACACACGTGCTACAATGGCATATACAAAGAGTAGCTAACTTGTAAGAGCAAGCTAATCTCATAAAGTATGTCTTAATTCGGATTGAAGTCTGCAACTCGACTTCATGAAGTTGGAATCGCTAGTAATCGTGAATCAGAATGTCACGGTGAATACGTTCTCGGGCCTTGTACACACCGCCCGTCACACCATGGGAGTGTGTTGCAAAAGAAATAATTTACTTAACCCTTTGGGAGAGAAATTATCACTTTGTGATTCATGACTGGGGTGAAGTCGTAACAAGGTAACCGTAGGGGAACCTGCGGTTGGATCACCTCCTTATATAATATTATGTGATTTTGTATTTGATTACATTAATTTTTATTTTAAAGAGAGTATATGTCCTCTTCGTCTAGAGGTTAGGACATCGCTCTTTCACGGCGGCAACAGGGGTTCGAATCCCCTAGAGGACGTCTGTTCTTTAAAAATTTGATAGACATTTTAAAGTTGTGAAGTTAAGTAATATAAGCGTATATGGTGGATGCCTTGGCAATCAGAGGCGATGAAGGACGTGCTAATCTGCGAAAAGTGTCGATAAGTTGATAAGAAACTATATTAGTCGGCGATTTCCGAATGGGGTAACCTAATACAAGTAATTTTGTATTATCATTAATTGAATATATAGATTAATGAAGCGAACCAGGAGAACTGAAACATCTAAGTATCCTGAGGAAAAGAAATCAATTGAGATTCTCTTAGTAGTGGCGAGCGAAAAGAGATTAGCTATAAGTATTTAATTAAATAATTATATTAATAGAATAATTTGGAAAAATTAACGATACAAGGTGATAGTCCTGTATATGAAAATATTTTTATTTATTTACTTAATTAAGTAGGGCGAGACACGTGAAATCTTGTTTGAAGATAGGGGGACCATCCTCTAAAGCTAAATACTACTGATTGACCGATAGTGAACTAGTACCGTGAGGGAAAGGTGAAAAGAACCCCGGTTAGGGGAGTGAAATAGAACCTGAAACCGTATACGTACAAGCAGTAGGAGCACTTTATAACAAGTGTGACTGCGTACCTTTTGTATAATGGGTCAGCGAGTTATATTTTGTAGCAAGGTTAACTTTTAATAAGGTAGCCGTAGGGAAACCGAGTCTTTATAGGGCGTTAGTTTCAGGATATAGACCCGAAACCCGGTGATCTAACTATGAGCAGGTTGAAGATAAGGTAAGACTTATTGGAGGACCGAACTGACTGATGTTGAAAAATCAGCGGATGACTTGTGGTTAGGGGTGAAAGGCCAATCAAACCGGGAGATAGCTGGTTCTCCTCGAAAACTATTTAGGTAGTGCCTTATGAATTAATTTTTAGGGGTAGAGCACTGTTTCAGTTAGGGGATCTTCCAGATTTACCAATCTGACGCAAACTCCGAATACTAAAAAATTTTATCATAGGAGACACACATTGGGTGATAAGATCCAATGTGGAAAGGGAAACAGCCCAGATCGCAAGTTAAGGTCCCTAAATTATGATTAAGTGGGAAACGAAGTGAGAAGACTGATACAGCTAGGATGTTGGCTTAGAAGCAGCCATCATTTAAAGAAAGCGTAAAAGCTCACTAGTCTAGTCATCTTGCGCGGAAAATTTAACGGGGCTAAATCATATACCGAAGCTGCGACAATAGTTAATTTAATATTAATTATTGGGTAGAGGAGCGTTCTGTAAGTTGTAGAAGATATATTGTAAAGTATATTGGAGATATCAGAAGTGAGAATGCTGACATGAGTAACGATAAAGTAGGTGAAAAACCTACTCGCCGAAAAACTAAGGTTTCCTACCCAACGTTAATCGAGGTAGGGTTAGTCGATACCTAAGGCGAGGCTGAAAAGCGTAGTCGATGGATAACAGGTTAATATTCCTGTACTTGATATTATTTGTGATGGGATGACGAAGAAGGTTAGATTATCCGAATATTGGATTATTTCGGTTTAAGTGTGTAGGTAAATATTTAGGAAAATCCGAATATTATATATACCGAGACATGATGACGAAACTTGTAAAAGTGTAAGTAATTAATACCATGCTTCCTAGAAAAGTCTCTAAATATTAAATAATATTAAATCGTACTATAAACCGACACAGGTGGTTAGGTAGAAAATACTAAGGCGCTTGAGAGAACTCGGGTAAAGGAACTAGGCAAAATGGTGCCGTAACTTAGGGAGAAGGCACGCTAATATTAAGTAAGAGAATATTCTTCTTAAGCTGAAATTAGTCTAAGATAAATGCTGGCTGCAACTGTTTATTAAAAACACAGCACTGTGCAAACACGTAAGTGGAAGTATACGGTGTGATGCCTGCCCGGTGCCGGAAGGTTAATAAAGAAGGTTAGAAGTAATTCGAAGCTTTTGATTGAAGCCCCGGTAAACGGCGGCCGTAACTATAACGGTCCTAAGGTAGCGAAATTCCTTGTCGGGTAAGTTCCGACCTGCACGAATGGCATAATGATGGCCAGACTGTCTCTACCCGAGACTCAGTGAAATTGAAATTGCTGTGAAGATGCAGTGTACCTGCGGCAAGACGGAAAGACCCCGTGAACCTTTACTATAGCTTAATATTGAATATTAATTATTAATGTGTAGAATAGGTGGGAGACTTTGAAGTAAAGACGCTAGTTTTTATGGAGTCGATAGTGAAATACCTCCCTTTAATATTTATTATTCTAATCATTTTCCGTTATCCGGAATTGAGACAATGTTTGGTGGGTAGTTTGACTGGGGCGGTCTCCTCCTAAAGAGTAACGGAGGAGTACAAAGGTCAGCTAGTTACGGTCGGAAATCGTAATTTTAGTGCAAAGGCATAAGCTGGCTTAACTGTGAGCGTGACAACGCAAACAGATGCGAAAGCAGGTCTTAGTGATCCGGTGGTTTCTGTATGGAAAGGCCATCGCTCAACGGATAAAAGGTACTCCGGGGATAACAGGCTGATATCGCCCAAGAGTTCATATCGACGGCGATGTTTGGCACCTCGATGTCGGCTCATCACATCCTGGGGCTGCAGTAGGTCCCAAGGGTATGGCTGTTCGCCATTTAAAGTGGTACGCGAGCTGGGTTTAGAACGTCGTGAGACAGTTCGGTCCCTATCTGCCGTAGGCGTAGGAAATTTGAAGGGAGCTGCTCCTAGTACGAGAGGACCGGAGTGGGTGTACCTCTGGTGTTCGGGTTGTTGTGCCAACAGCATTGCCCGGTAGCTAAGTACAGACAAGATAAGTGCTGAAAGCATATAAGCACGAAACTTACCCTAAGATTAAATTTCCCAGAAAATTTTTATTAAATTTTCCTAAAGGATCGTTATAGACTATGACGTTGATAGGTCAGATGTGTAAGCATAGTAATATGTTAAGCTAACTGATACTAATAATCCGTGAGTCTTAACTTCACAACTTTAAAGTGTTTATACCTGGCATAAATAGCATAATGGTACCACCTGATTCCATTCCGAACTCAGAAGTGAAATATTATCGCGCTGATGGTAGTGTAAGATTTTCTTATGTGAGAGTAAGTATTGCCAGGTATATATAATATAAAAGGTACGATAGTTCAGTTGGTTAGAATACCAGCCTGTCACGCTGGGGGTCACGGGTTCGAGACCCGTTCGTACCGATTTTAATTTATTATATGAAAAAATTAAAAAATAATAGTAATTTAATATGAATAGATTTAGAAATGACAGGTTTAGATCCTAAATATAATAAAATTATAGAAATAGCTACTTTAGTTACTGATATAAATTTAAATATTTTATGTGAAGGACCTAATATAATTATTTATCAAAAATATAAATATATATTAAATATGGATAAATGGAATTATAATATTCATAAAAAGAATGGTTTAATTAAAAAAGTTAAAAATAGTAAATTTAATGAATTTATCGCTGAAAAGTTAACAATAAATTTTTTAAAAAAATGAGTTGATAAAGGTTATTCACCTATGTGTGGTAATACTGTTGCACAAGATAGAAGATTTTTATTTAAATATATGCCTAATTTAGAATCATATTTTAATTATAGATATATTGATGTTAGTACTATTAAATTAATATTAAATAATTGAATATATAATTTTGATAATTTTGTTAAATTTAATAAACATATAGCATTAATAGATATTAAAGAATCTGTTAATGAATTATTATTTTATAAAAATTTTTTAAAAAAATATATTAATGTTATTAAATAATTTGCGGAAATAGCTCAATTGGTAGAGTATAACCTTGCCAAGGTTATGGTTGCGAGTTCGATCCTCGTTTTCCGCTTTTAAAATAGTTTTATGTTTATATAATGTTTTTAAAAAGTTTAAAAGTTGATATATATAATATTAATGATATAGATAATTTATCTCTTAAATTTTCCTTTTTTATTAGACCCCAAATTTATTTATATTTTCAAGGTTGTATAGGAGTAGGTAAATCATTTTTTTGTAGAAGATTGATATTTAATTTATTAAAAAATAAAAATATTTTAATAAATAGTCCTAGTTATAATATTATAAATGAATATAAATATAATAAATGTTTTATATATCATATGGATTTTTATAATATTAAAAATAAATATGATTTTTATAATATTGAAATTTATAAATATTTTGATAATAATATTTGTTTAATTGAATGGTCTGATAAATTTATTAATTTATTACCTATTTGTGATTTATATTTTAATTTTTATTTTATTAATTTATATAAAAGATTTATATATATAAAATCTTTTACTGATTTAGGAAATAAAATATTAAATTTAATTTAATATTTTCATATATAAAAAAATTTTATTTATTATTAATGTTATTTTAATATTGTTTTATTTTATTAATAGTATTAAAATTAATTTTATAAAATTTGTAATATATATTTTATATAAAATTATTTTTATGAATAAAATAAGTTTATTATATAAAGATATTTATAATAGTAAAGTATCTTTAAATAAATTTTTTAATAGACCTTTTTTGATATTAAAAAAATTAATAGAAAATAGTATAAAAGCTAAGTCTAATTTAATTAAAATTTATCTTTTAAATAAAGGTATAGATTTAATTAAGGTTGTAGACAATGGTATAGGTATTAATAAAGATAATTTATTAATATATTTATATAAAAGTAAATTATATTATATAAAAAATTTAATTAAATTTCATAATTTGAATAAATTTAAAGAAAAATTTTTATATAGTATTAGTTTAATATCTAATATTATTATTTCTTCAAAATGTAATAATAAAAAATTAGGTTGGTGTTTGTATAATAGTTTTGATAATTTATTAAATTTTAATATTAAACATATTTTATGTAATTTAGGTACTAATATATCTATATATAATATTTTTTTTAATAATTTATTAAAAAGAAAAATATTATTAAAATCATTAAATAAAGAGTGATTATTAATTAAAAATTTAATAAATAATTTTATAATATGTAATTATAATATTTCTTTTGTTTTAATAAATGAAAATAAATTATATAAAAAATATATTTTTAATAATGATTCTAAAAAAAAATCTATTTTATATAAAATTAAATGTATATATGGAAGTAATTTTATTAATAAAAAAATTTATATTGATATATATGATACATTTTGATGTTGTTATGGATATTTATTTATTAAAAATAATAAAATAATTAAAATAATTTATATAAATAAAAAAATATATTTTAATAAAAATTTTTTATTTTATATATTTGATTCTTATTTTAATAACTTTTTAATAAGTAAATATGTTTCGTATATATTATATTTTTTTATTAATATAAAATATATAAATATTAATGTATATAATGATAAAAATAAAATATTTTTTTTAAATAAATTGAAAATATATAATTCTGTATATAATAATTTAATTTTATATTTTAAAAAAAATAATAATATAAAGTATATTAAATCATATAATATTAGTAAACATCATATATTTAAAAACAAAATTATAAATTTTTTAGTATTAAATAGTCCTAATAAAATTAATTATATACAATATTTTACTTTAAATTTTGGTAAAATATGTAATATTTTTAATAATAAATATTTAATTAGTATAAAAGATAATTATTTAATATTTTCTAATGTATTTTTAATTTTATATTATATTAATTATTTATCTATAAAATATAATTTATATTACTTAATATGAACTAAAAGTATTTTTATCGAATTAAAAAATATTTACAATAATATTAATGTAAATATTATAAAAATTTTATTTAAATTAGGTATATTTATTAATATTAATAATAATAATTTAAATATTATTAAAATTCCTTTAATATTTATGAATATTAATTTTAATAATTTATTATTTAATTTGAATAAATTTTTGTCTAAAGTTAATAATATTAAATATATAAAATTTAAAATTATATATTGATTAACTTATTTTATATTTTATAAAAATATATTAAGTATAAATAATTGTATAATTTTAATTACAAATTTTTGTAAAATTATAGAAAATATTTCATTTAATAATAAAAAGGTATTTAAAATAATTGATTTAGAAAAGTTTTTATTATTTTATATTTAATTAAAAATTATGTTTATAAATAAATTAAATAATATTTTTTGTTTAATAGGGCCTACTGCAGTTGGTAAAAGTTTAATTTCTATAGAATTATGTAAATTATTTCCATTTGAAATTATTAGTGTAGATTCAGCATTAATATATAAATATATGAATATAGGTACTGATAAACCTAATAAAAAAATATTAAAAAATATACCACATTATTTAATTGATATAATTGATCCTAAAGAAATATATTCTGTTAATAATTTTTTTTTTGATATTTTAAATAGTATTTATAAAATTATTTATATAAATAAAAAAATACCTTTATTAGTAGGCGGTACTATGATGTATTATAATGTATTATTTAATGGTTTATGGATATTACCAAGTTCAAATATTAGAATTAGGAATCATATTAAATTATTATTTAGTAAATATGGTAATAAATATGTTTTTAATATTTTAAAAAAAATTGATTTAAATATTTCTAATTATATTCATTATAATGATAAGTATAGAATTATGAGAAATTTAGAAATATTTATGAATTCTGGAAAAAAAGTTTCTTTTTTAAAAAATAATTTTAAATTTAATTTAAATTTTAATTTTATTAAAATAATAATTTTATTTGAAAATAATGATTATAAGAATAAAATTATAAATAGATTTTACTATATGTTAGAAAATGGATTAGAAAATGAAGTTAATTATTTATATAATAGAAAAGATTTAAATATTAATAAACCATCTATAAAATGTATTGGTTATAGACAAATGTGATTATATTTAGATTCTAAAATATCTTATATAGATATGATAAAAGATAGTATTTTAAAAAATTTTTTATTAGTTAAAAATCAAATAAAATGAATAAAAAAATGAATTAATACTAGTTTTATAGTTTATAATAATAAAAATTGTTTAAATATAATTAAAAATTATATTAAATCATTAATTTAATATTAAAAATAATAAAGGATATTTTGAAAAAATATATTTTAAATAAATGTATATCAATATTTGTGATTTTTAAAAAAAATATTTTTTTATATAAAGATATTATAGAATTTAAAAAATTAGTTTTATCTTCTAATTTTATTAGTTTAAAATTATTAAAATGTGTAATTAATTTTCCTAATAATAAATATTATTTAGGTTTAGGTAAATTATTTGAAATTAAAAATTTAATTAAAAAATATAAAATTAACTATTTATTATTAAATATAGTATTAAAAACTAATCAAGAAAAAAATTTATGTAATTATTTAAATTGTAATATTTTAGATAAAACTAATATTATTCTTAATATATTTAATAATAAAGCAGATACTTATTTTGGTAAATTACAAGTTAAATTAGCATATTTAAATTATTTAAGTACTAGATTAGTTAATAGATGAAATCATTTAGAAAGACAAAAAGGTGGTATTAAAAATATTTCAGGCCCAGGTGAAAAACAAATTGAAATTGATAAAAGAATTATAAAAAAAAAAATTAATTTAATTAAAAATAAATTAATAAAAATTAAAAATCAAAAAAAAAAAAGTGAATATTTAAGATCTATTTCTAATGTTTTTACAATTTCTTTAGTAGGTTATACTAATTCTGGTAAATCAACTTTGTTTAATTTATTAACTAATTCTAATTTAGTAAATGAAAATACTTTTTTTAGTACTTTAGATACTTATATTAAAAAAATTAAATATAATAATTTAAATAAAATATTAGTTTCTGATACTATTGGTTTTATTAAAGAATTACCTTTATCTCTTTTAGAAGCTTTTGAGTCTACTTTAAGTGAAATAAATAATTCTAAGTTAATTTTACATATTATAGATATATCTAATGTATATTTTCAAGAAAATATTAATATAGTTAATTTAATGTTAAATAAAATTTTAAAAAAAAATATACCTATAATACAAATAATTAATAAAATAGATAAAATTAAAAATTTAAATCCTAATATAGATTATAATTTAAAAAAAATATGAATTTCTGCTAAATATAATTTAGGTATTAATTATATATTTAATTATATAAACTGTTTTTTTTCAAAATATTATATTAAATTTAAAATATGTATTAATGTTTATATATTAAATATTATACGTAATTTTTTATATAGAAATAATTTTGTTATTAGAGAATATAGTTTAAATGGTATAAAGTATTTTTTTGATTTAAATATGACTAATTTAGATTTAAATCGTTTTATTAAAAATTATCCTTTTATAAAAAAATATATTATAAATTATTATGAATAATTTTTTTTATGGTATTAATGTAGTTAAAAATTTAATTAAATTTAAGTATTCTTATATTAAAGAAATATTTATAGTTAATAGTAGAAATGATTTAAGATTTAAAAAAATAAAGTATTTATTAAGTAAATATATTATAAAAACTAATTTAGTTAGTAAAAATTATTTTAATTTTTTATCTAATAAAAATATTAATCATCAAGGAATATTAGCTATTATTAAAAATAAATTATTTAATTTTAATAAAAATGATTTAATTAATTTATTAAAAATGGATAATGTTTTTATTTTAATTTTAGATAGTATAAATAATCCTTATAATTTAGGTTCATGTATAAGAACAGCAGTAGCTTTTAATATAAATTGTATAATAATTACTAAAAAAAATTCTGTTTCTATTTACAATAATATTGTACATAAAACATCTTCTGGTTCTATTTATAAAATTAAAATATTTGAATGTAAAAATTTATCTATAATTATTGATTTATTATATAAATATAATTTTTATATAATTGGTACTTGTTTAAAATCTAATAATTTATTAAATAATTTTAATATTAATAATAATAAATTATGTTTAATATTAGGTTCAGAACAAAGTGGACTTAAAAAAAATATTAAGAAAAAATGTAATATTTTATTAAAAATTCCTATTACAAATATAAATTCTTTAAATGTTTCAGTATCTAATGGAATATTTTTATATAAATTATTATTTAATAAGTAATAATATAATTATTAATATATTATTTTAATATATAACCTTTAATAAAAAAATTTTGTTTAGAATTAAAAAATATATTTATTTTCATTTTTCTTTTATTATTTAATTGTATTTTAGTAATTTTTATAATTTTATTACCTGTTTGTATTTTTAAATATTTTTTATTATAATCTACAATTTCACCAATTTTATATTTTTTAGTATTTTTTTTATTAATTTTTATTTTTCATATAAAAACAATATTATTTTTATAATAAAAAAATGTTTTTGGTCATTTATAAAATGCTTTTATTTGTCTATTAATTTTATTTGCTGAATTTCCTCATTTTATTTCACCATCATTTTTTTTAATTTTATATGTATAACTTATATTATTATTATTTTGTTTTATTTTTATTATTTTATTTAAATATATATTTTTTATTATTTTATTTATTATTTTTTTTGATAATTTAATTAATTTATTATATAGACTATTATAGTTGTCATTTTTTAAAATATTACATTTTTTTTGAAATATTATTTCTCCTTCATCTATTTTTTCATTAATTTTTATAATTGTTATTCCTGTTATTTTATCTCCATATAATATAGAATATTGTATTGGTGAAGGTCCTCTTCATTTTGGTAATAAAGATGGATGTATATTATAACATCCTAATTTAGGTATTTTAATTATAAATTTAGGTAATATAATTCCAAATTCAACTATTATTATTAAATTTATATTTAATTTTATTAATTTATTTTTAAAAAGTAGTATAATTTCTTCTTTATTTTTGATTTGAAATAAATTTATTTTATTTTTTTTAGCTAAATATTTTATTTTATTTTTTCCTTTTTTAGTTATAATCCCCTTAATATTTTTTTTATATTTTTTAATTATTTTTTTAAATTGGGAATAAGCAAATTTTTGTGTTCCTAAAAGAATTATTTTTAATTTATCCATTTTAAAATTTATTAATTTTTAATATTATTTATAAGTTTTCCTTTTAGGTGATCTATTTCATGTTGTATGCATATTGAAATTAATCCTTTAAATTGTAATTTAAATTTTTTTCCTTGTATGTTATTTGTAATTATTTTTATTAAATTATATCTTTTTTTTGTATAAATTTTATTAGGTATTGATAAACATGATTCTCTAGTTTCAATTATTTTTTTTTTTTTAATTATTTTTGGATTTATTAAAATTAATTTATTTTTATTTAAATTAATTACAATTAAAGATTTATTAATATTAACTTGATTTGAAGCTAGTCCTATACCATTGTAATAATTCATGGTATCAAACATATTTTTTATATACTTAATTAATTTTTTATTAAATTTTTTTATTTTTTGGGTTTTTTTATTTAATATTTTATTTGGATAAGTAATAATTTTTAAAATAGACATTAAATTTTTTATTTAAATTTTTTATTAATTTACCCAAGGCGGGATTTGAACCCGCACAGTTATAAAAACTAAGGGATTTTAAGTCCCTTGTGTCTACCTTTCCACCACTTGGGCTTTTAAAACAAAATAGGCGTGTCTCGGAATTGAACCGAGTTATGTGGGTTTGCAATCCACTGCATTACCAATTTGCTAACACGCCATTTAAAATATTATAAATAGTTTATTAAAAAAATAAAATATTTTTTTTTTATAAAATATATTATATAATTTTATATATATAAATATATATTATAAATTAAATTTATAAAATATTATATATAATTTTATAAATTATTTATTTTTTATTATATATAAATATTAGTTTTTATTTTTGTTTTTAAAATAAAATATTTTATTTTATAATTTTATATTAAATTAAATAATTTTTATATTTTAAATAATTAGGTAAAAATTTATTAATGATAACTATTAATCAATTAATTAGAAAAAAAAGAAAAATTAAAAATATTAAAAATAATGTACCTGCATTAAATAAATGTCCTCAAAAGAGAGGTGTTTGTTTAAAAGTATATACTACTACTCCTAAAAAACCTAATTCTGCTTTAAGAAAAGTATGTAGAGTACGTTTAACTAATAATATGGAAGTTACTGCTTATATACCAGGTGAAGGTCATAATTTACAAGAACATTCTGTTGTATTAATTAGAGGTGGTAGAGTTAAAGATTTACCAGGTGTAAGATATCATGTAATTAGAGGAGCTTTAGATTGTACTGGTGTTAAAGATAGAAAAAAATCTAGATCTAAATATGGTGTTAAAAAAAATAATTAGTATTTATAATAAATTAAGAGGTGTTTATGTCTCGTCGTAATATATCTAATAAACATAAAATTTTACCAGATATTTTATATAATTCTGAATTAGTTAGTAAATTTATAAATTTATTAATGTGAGATGGTAAAAAATCTATTGCTGAAAAAATATTATATAAATCTTTGGATTTAATTGAATTAAAATGTAATGATAATAAAATAAAATTATTAGAATTAGCTATTAATAATGTTAAACCCATAGTAGAAATAAAAAAGAGAAGAGTAGGTGGTACTACATATCAAATACCTATTGAAGTTAAACCAATTAGGGCTAATACTTTAGCAATTCGTTGAATAATATATTCTGCTAGAAAAAAATCTAATAAAAATATGATATTTAATTTAACTAATGAGTTATTAGATTCTATTAATAATAAGGGTTTATCAGTTAAAAAAAGAGATGAAGTACATAAAATAGCAAATGCTAATAAAGCTTTTGCTCATTATAGATGATAATATTTTTAATAAGAGGAATTTAATGTTACGTAAGACTCCTATTTCGAGATATAGAAATATTGGTATTAGTGCTCATATTGATGCTGGTAAAACTACTACTACTGAACGTATTTTATATTATACAGGAATTAATTATAAAATTGGTGAAGTTCATGATGGTACAGCAACTATGGATTGAATGCAACAAGAACAAGAAAGAGGTATAACTATAACTTCAGCTTCTACAACTACATTTTGATCAGGAACATTTAATCAATATGATTCTCATAGAATAAATATAATAGATACTCCTGGTCATGTAGATTTCACTATTGAAGTAGAAAGATCTATGAGAGTTTTAGATGGAGCTGTTATGATATATTGTGCTGTAGGTGGTGTTCAACCTCAGTCTGAAACTGTATGAAATCAAGTTAATAAATATAAAGTTCCTAGAATAGCTTTTATTAATAAAATGGATCGTATAGGTTCAAATTTTTTTAAAGTTGTTAATGAACTTGAAGATAAATTTAAAATTAAGGTAATACCTATACAGATTCCATTAGGTACAGAAAGTTCATTTAAAGGTTTAATAGATTTAATTAGTATGAAATCAATTACTTGAAATGATTTTGATAATGGTTTGAATGTAAATGTTAATGAATTAGATAAGGATTTATTAGAATTATCTTATAATTGAAGAAATAAAATAATTGAATTTGTAGCGGATTCTTCAGATAATATGATGTTTAAATATTTAAATGAAGATAATTTTACTATTAATGAAATTAAAAAATCTCTTAGAAAAAAGGTATTAAATAATGAAGTTTTATTAGTTACTTGTGGATCAGCCTTTAAAAATAAAGGTATACAATTATTATTAGATTCTATTATAGATTATTTACCTTCACCTAAAGATTTATATAAAATAAGTGGTTTAGATGTTAAAAATAATTGTGTTAATATAGAAAGAAATATTAGTGATAATGAACATTTTTGTGCTTTAGCATTTAAAGTAGCAAATGATCCTTATGTAGGTAATTTAACTTTTTTAAGAATATATTCTGGATATATTAAATCTGGTGATATTATATTAAATTCAAATAAAAATCAGAAAGAAAGAGTTGGTAGAATAGTTCAAATGCATGCTAATAAAAAGGAGGAGATTAAAGAAGTTTTTGCTGGTGATATAGCTGCTGCTATAGGTTTAAAAAATGTATTTACTGGTGATACTTTATGTGATATAAATAATCCTGTAATTTTAGAAAAAATTGAGTTTCCTAATCCTGTTATTTCAATTTCTTTAGAACCAAAAACGAAATTTGATCAAGAAAAAATGGTTATAGCATTATCTAGATTAGTTAAAGAAGATCCATCTTTTAAAAGTTATTATGATAATGAATCAAATCAAACTATAATTTCTGGTATGGGTGAATTACATTTAGAAATTATTGTAGATAGAATGAAGAGAGAATTTAATGTTAATTGTAATATTGGTAAACCTCAAGTTTCATATAGAGAAACAATTTTAAATAAAGTATGTAATATAGAAGGTAAATATATAAAACAAACTGGAGGAAGAGGTCAATATGGACATGTTGTAATAGATTTATTTCCTTTAGATAAATCTGAATTAAATTTATCTAATAATGGTTATATATTTATTAATGATATAAAAGGAGGTGTCATACCTAATGAATATATATCTGCTATTGAAAAAGGTATTAAAGAACAATTTATTTCAGGTCCATTAGCTGGTTATCCTGTTTATAATGTTAAAATAAGATTATTTTTTGGTTCATATCATGATGTTGATTCTTCAGAAATAGCATTTAAAATGGCAGCATCAATAGCTTTCAAAAAAGCTTTTTTAAAAGCTAATCCTATTTTATTAGAACCTATCATGAAAGTAGAAGTTGAAACTCCTGAAAAATATATGGGTGATGTAATAGGTGATTTAAATAAAAGAAGAGGTGTAATTAATAATATTAATGATATTTTATTAGGTAAAATAATTAATTCATATGTTCCTTTATCTGAAATGTTTGGATATTCAACTGATTTAAGATCTTATACACAAGGTAGAGCATCTTATACAATGGAATTTTATAAATATTTAAAAGCACCTGAGTATATTTGTAATAAAATGATAGAAATTAGAAAAAATTAATATTTATTTATAGGAATTTATAAAATGTCTAAAAAAAAATTTGAACGTTCTAAAATACATTTAAATGTTGGTACAATAGGTCATGTAGATCATGGTAAAACTACTTTAACTTCAGCAATTACTACTATATTAGCATCTAAATATGGTGGAGAAGCTAGAGCTTTTGATCAAATTGATAATGCACCTGAAGAAAAAGAGAGGGGTATAACTATTAATACTTCTCATGTAGAATATGATACAGCTAATAGACATTATGCTCACGTAGATTGTCCTGGTCATGCTGATTATATTAAAAATATGATTACTGGAGCTGCTCAAATGGATGGAGCTATTTTAGTAGTTTCTGCTAACGATGGTCCTATGCCTCAAACTAGAGAACATATTTTATTAGCTCGTCAAGTAGGTGTTCCTTATATAGTTGTTTTTTTAAATAAATGTGATATGGTTGATGATCAGGAATTATTAGAATTAGTTGAAATGGAAATTAGGGATATTTTAACTAAATATGAATTTCCTGGTGATGAGACACCTATTATTAGAGGTTCTGCTCTAAAAGCTTTAGAAGGGGATGATAAATGAAAAAATAAAATTTTAGATTTAGCAAATTGTTTAGATAATTATATACCATCACCTATTAGAAATATAGATAAACCTTTCTTGTTACCTATTGAAGATATTTTTTCAATATCTGGTCGTGGAACAGTAGTTACTGGTAGAATAGAAAAGGGTATAATTAAAGTTGGAGAAGAGATAGAAATAGTTGGTATAAAAGATACTAAAAAATCAATATGTACAGGTATTGAAATGTTTAGAAAAATATTAGATGAGGGAAGAGCAGGCGAAAATGTTGGTATATTATTAAGGGGAATAAAAAGAGAAGAAATTGAAAGAGGTCAAGTTTTATCTAAACCTGGTTCAATTAATCCTCATACTAATTTTGAATGTGAAGTATATGTATTATCTAAAGAAGAAGGTGGTAGACATACACCATTTTTAAATGGTTATAGACCTCAATTTTATTTTAGAACTACTGATGTTACAGGTACTATAAAATTACCTAAAGGTATAGAAATGGTTATGCCGGGTGATAATATTAAAATGTTAGTTAAGTTATTTTTTCCAATAGCTATGGATGAAGGTTTACGTTTTGCTATTAGAGAAGGAGGTAGAACTGTAGGTGCTGGAATAGTAAGTAAAATATTAAAATAATTAAATATAATAAAATTTATTATGAAAAATCAAAGAATTCGTATTAAATTAAAATCTTTTGATCATAGATTAATAGATATATCTACTATAGAAATAGTTGAAACTGCTAAGAAAACTGGAGCTAAGGTATGTGGTCCAATCCCTTTGCCTACTTCAATTAAGAAATTTACTGTTTTGACTTCTCCACATGTAGATAAAGATGCTAGAGATCAATATGAAATTAGAATACATAAAAGACTAATAGATATAGTTAAATCTACAGAAAATACAGTTGATGCTTTAATGAAGTTAGATTTAGCTTCTGGAGTAGATGTTAAAATTAGTTTAGGTTAGTTATTAAGGTAATTAAATATGATAGTTTTAATAGGTATAAAAATTGGAATGACTAGAATTTTTAATAAAAATAATGTATCTATTCCTATTACTATTATAAAAGTTTATAATAATATAATATCTTTTATAGATGTTAATATTAATAGAGTTCAAATAACTTTAGATAAAATTAATAAAAAAAAAATAGTTAAACCAATTAAAAAATTATTTAAAAAAAATAATATAAAACCTGGTATAGGAGGTTTATGGACTATACCATATATAAAAGATGTACATAAAAAAATTGGTCAATCAATAGGATTAAAATTATTTAAAAAAGTAAATAAAATTGATATTACAGGTTATAGTAAGGGTAAAGGTTTTGCTGGAACTATTAAGAGATGAAATTTTAAGTCTCAAGATAGTTCTCATGGTAATTCTTTATCTCATCGAGTTCCTGGATCTATTGGTCAAAATCAAACTCCTGGTAGAGTTTTTAAGGGTAAAAAAATGTCTGGTCATTTAGGTAATGAAAGAGTAACTGTACAAAATCTTAAGATAATAGATTTAAATTTTAAAAAAAAAATTTTATTAGTGAAAGGATCAGTACCTGGTTTTAATAAAGGTTTTGTATATATAAAATCTGCTATTAAAAATAAAAAGAAAAAAAAAAATGTATATTAAATTATTTAATACTGATAGAAAAATATTGTTATCTGATAATGTTTTTAATGTTAAATTTAATAATTCTTTAGTTCATCAGGTAATAAAATCTTATAAAAATAATAAAAGAAAAGGTAATTCATGTCAAAAATCTAGATCAGAAGTTTCAGGTTCTAATAAAAAACCATGAAGACAAAAAGGTACTGGAAGAGCTAGATCAGGATCTATAAGAAGTCCTATTTGAAGATCTGGAGGTGTTTGTTTTGCTTCTAAGCCTAATAAATATAATAATAAAATTAATAAAAAAGTGTATAGATTAGCATTAAAAATGATTTTATCAAAATTATTTCAATTATATAATAATATTTATATATTAGATAATTTTTTAATTAAAAAACCTAGAACTAAATGTTTTATAAGTTATTTTAAGTTTATAAAATTATACAAATGTTTAATAATTGTAGATAAATTAGATAATAATTTATTATTATCTTCTCGTAACTTATATACTTTTAAAGTATGTGATATTTCACATATGAGTATAATAGATTTAATTTCTTTTAAAAGTATTGTTTTTAATTTAAATTCAATAAAAATAATAGAAAAAAGGTTATTAAATGAAAATTATAAATTATAATAATATTTTAATTAAACCATATTTAACTGAAAAATTATCTTTTATTTCTAAATTTAATAATGTTTTAATATGAAAAGTTAATAAATATTGTAATAAATTTAAAATAATAAATGCTATAGAGAATATATATAATATTAAAGTTTATAAAATTAGAACTTTAATAGTTAAAAAAATTATAAAAAATAAAAAAAGAAAATTAAATAAAATAAAAATTTGGAAGAAAGCTTATATATTTTT
Source organism: Candidatus Stammera capleta (assembly GCA_015134355.1). GTDB lineage: Bacteria > Pseudomonadota > Gammaproteobacteria > Enterobacterales > Enterobacteriaceae > Stammera > Stammera capleta_L. The sequence continues at coordinate 72,703 of CP043978.1, read as the reverse complement.
TAATAAAAAAAGTAATTTTAATATTGATAATATTTAAATATTTTGGAAAATTTTAATATGTCAGTTTTTAAATATAAACCGACTTCTCCTGGTAGAAGACATAAAACAAAAGTTATTAATAATATTTTATATAAAGGTAAATCATTTAAATGTTTATCAAGAGGTATTAAAAAAACTGGGGGTAGAAATAATTATGGAAGAATTACTGTTAGACATATTGGTGGAGGTCATAAAAGAAATTATAGATTAATAGACTTTAAAAGAAATAAATATAATGTTAAAGGTATAGTAAAAAGAATAGAATATGATCCTAATAGGTCTTCTTTTATAGCATTAATTTATTATATGGATGGTGATAAGAGATATATTTTATATCCTAAAAATTTAAATATAGGTGATAAAATTATTTCAGGTGATAATGTAAAAATTAAAATTGGTAATTGTTTACCATTAATTAAAATACCTATAGGTTCTTTAGTTCATAATGTTGAAATTAAAATTGGTAAAGGTGGTCAATTAATTAGGTCTGCAGGTTCATATGCTCAATTAATAGTTAGAGAAAATAGATATACTATTTTAAGATTAAAATCTGGAGAATTAAGAAAAATATGTTCTTTATGTAGAGCTACATTAGGTGAAGTAGGAAATTCTGAACATATGTTAAAAAATTTAGGTAAAGCAGGTTGTTCACGTTGATTAGGTATAAGACCTACAGTAAGAGGTACAGCTATGAATCCTGTAGATCATCCTCATGGTGGTGGTGAAGGTCGTAATTTTGGTAAACATCCTGTAACTCCTTTTGGAATAAAATGTAAAGGTAAGAAAACTAGAAAAAATAAGCGTACTTTAAAATTTATCGTTAAGTCTAGATTTAAAAAATAATTTAAATATAAAAAATTATAAAGAGGTATATAAATTAATATGGTTAGATCTTTTAAAAAAGGTCCTTTTATAGATATTCATTTATTTAAAAAAGTTGAAAAAGCATTAAAAACTAAAGATAAGAGACCTTTTAAAACTTGGTCAAGACGTTCTACTATTTTACCTAATATGATTGGATTAACTATTTTAGTACATAATGGTAGATATCATATACCAGTATATATAATAGAAGAAATGGTTGGTCATAAGTTAGGTGAATTTTCTCCTACTAGAACTTATAAGGGACATTTATCAAATAATAAAAAAATTAAAAAAGAATAAAAATTTAAATAAATTTAGGATTTATTTATGGAAGCTTATGCTAAATTAAAATATGTTAGATCTTCTTCTTTTAAAATAAGATTAATAACTAATTTAATAAAGAAAAAAAAAGTTGATATAGCTTTAAATATATTAAATTTCTCTAAAAGAAAGGCTGCTTTTATAGTTAAAAAAGTATTAAATTCTGCTATATATAATGCTATAAATAATTTTAACTTAGATTATAATAATTTAGTAATATCTAAAATTTATGTTGATAATGGTTCTTTAATAAAAAGAATTTTACCAAGAGCTAAAGGTCGAGTTAATTATATTTTAAAGCGTACTAGTCATATTACAATTTTTGTTTCAGATTTAATTAATAATTAAATAAAGGTATTTATAAAATGGGTCAAAAAGTTAATCCTAATATAATGAGATTAGGTATAATAAAAATATGAAATTCTTCTTGAATTTCTAATAATAAAAATTTTTCTAACATATTGTATAATGATTATTTGGTTAGGAAATATTTGGAAAAAAAATTATTTAGAGCTTTAGTTTCTAATATAATTATAGAAAGACCTGCAAAGAGTATTAAAATAACTATATATACTGCTCGTCCAGGTATTGTAATAGGTAAAAAAGGTGAAGATGTAGATAAATTAAGGAAAAAAATTAAATTAATTACAGGAGTACCATGTCAAGTTAGTATATTTGAAATTAGAAAACCAGAATTAGATGCTTTTTTAGTTTCTCGTAATATTGCAGTTCAATTAGAAAGAAGAATAATGTTTAGAAGAGTTATTAAAAGATGTATTTCTAATGCTATGCGTCTAGGAGCCAAAGGAATAAAAATTAAAGTAAGTGGAAGATTATCAGGTGTAGAAATAGCAAGAAAAGAATGATATAAAGAAGGAAGAGTACCTTTGCATACTTTAAGAGCTAATATAAATTATGGTTTTTCGGAAGCTTTTACTAATTATGGAGTAATTGGTATAAAAGTTTGAATTTTTAAAGGTGAAATTTTAGATAAATATTATTTAGTAAAAAATATTAGTAGAGTTAATATTAATTATATTAATAAATTATTAAATAAAAAGAAATTATAATAATAATTAATATTTTAAGGTAATTTAAATATGTTACAACCTAAAAGAACAAAATATAGAAAATATCAAAAAGGTCGTAATAAAGGTTTATCATTAGATAGTAAAGTAAATTTTGGTAAATTTGGTTTAAAAGCTATTACTAGAGGAAATATAACTTCTAGGCAAATTGAATCAGCTCGTAAAGTAATTACTAGATTTGTTAAAAATAATGGTAAAATGTGAATTAGAATATTTCCTGATAAACCAATTACTAAGAAGCCATTAGAAGTTCGTATGGGGAAAGGAAAGGGTAATGTTGAATATTGAGTAGCAGTTATAAAGCCAGGTAAAATTTTATATGAAATTGATGGTGTAAGTAAAAATTTAGCTAAAAGAATATTTAAGTTAGCAGGTGCTAAATTATGTGTTAAAACTATTTTAGTATATAAAGAAGAATTTTTATGAAAATATTAAATAATTTAAGTAAATCAAATTATTCTAATTTAGAAAAAAAATTATATAATTTATATAAAAGTCTTTTTAATTTAAAATATAGATTATTTTCAAATAATCTAAAAAATACTAATTTAATTAAATTATGTAAAAGAAAAATTTCTTTAATTAAAACTATTTTAACTATTAAAAAAAATGAGAAAAAAATTAAAAGGTATAGTTATAAAAAAAAAAATGTTTAAAACTATAACTGTTTTAATTACTAAAGTTATTAAACATAAAATTTATAAAAAATTTATTAAAAGAAAAAGTAATATATATGTTCATGATAATAATAATTTATGTAAATTAAATGATTATATAGAAATAGAACAGTGTAAGCCTATTTCAAAAAAAAAATTTTGGGTTTTTAAAAAATTTATTAAAAAAGAATAATAATTTTATGATACAAGAGAGATCTTTATTATTAGTAGCTGATAATACAGGTGCTAAATTAGTTATGTGTATTAAAGTATTAGGTGGTTCTAGAAAACGTTATGCTAAAATAGGGGATTTAATTAAAATTGCTGTTAAAAATGTAATATCTAAAAGTAAGGTTAAAAAAGGAGATGTTTTAAGAGCTGTTATTGTTAGAACTAAATATGGTATTCGTAGATCAGATGGTTCTTGAATTAAATTTGATAATAATTCTTGTGTAATTTTAAATGATAATAATTATTTACCATTAGGTACTAGAGTATTTGGTGTAATTACTAGAGAATTACGTAATGAAAAATTTATGAAAATCATATCATTAGCTCCAGAAGTTATATAATTAATTTTTAGGTTATATATTATTTATGTCTAGTAAATTTAGAATTAATGATAAAGTTATTATTATTACAGGTAAAGATAAAGGTAAAATTGGTATTATTAAAAAATTTTTAAATAATAAAAAAAAGGTAATATTAGATGGTTTAAATTTAGTATATAAACATCAGAAATCTATTCCTTCTAAAAATATTTTAGGAGGTATAATTAAGAAAGAATCTTTTTTAGATATTTCTAATATTAGTCATTTTTGTGATGAAAATAATAAATTATCTAAAATAGGTTTTATTTTTAAATTTAATAAAAAGTTGCGTTATTTAAAATTAAATAAATTAAAAATATTATAAAATTATGAGTAAATTGTTTAATTTATATAAAAAAGTTATTATAAATAAATTTATTAAAAAATTTAATTATAGTTCTATTATGGAAGTACCTAAATTAATTAAAATAGTTATAAATGTAGGTTTAAATTATAATAATTTTGATAAAAAGAATATATTTATTATTTTAAATAATATTAAATTAATTTCTTGTCAAAAACCTATTATAACTAAATCAAAAAAATCTATATCTAATTTTAAAATAAGAAAAAATATGCCAATAGGTTGTAAAGTTACTCTAAGAAAGTATAATATGTGAAATTTTTTAGATAAATTAATTTTTATTATAATACCTAGAATTAGAGATTTTAGGGGATTTTCTAAAAAATCTATAGATATAAATGGTAATTTAAATATTGGTATTAAAGAGCATACTATTTTTCCAGAAATAAATTATGAAGAAATTAAATATATTCATGGTATGAATATATCAATTGTATTAAATAATTGTGGTTTTGATAAATCGTTTTATTTATTTAATAAATTTTTTTTTCCATTTAATAATAAATAATTGGGGAATTTTTATGACTAAAAAATCTATTATAATACGTGAAAAAAAGAGAAAATTGTTAATTAATAAATATTATAAAATTAGATTAAATTTAAAAAAAATAATTTCTAATTCTAATACTAGTAATATAAATAGATGAAAAGCTATTGTAAAATTACAATTGTTACCAAAAGATTCTAGTTATATACGTAGTAAAAATAGGTGTTTATTAACAGGAAGACCACATGGTTATTTAAGAAAATTTGGTTTAAGTAGAATTAAATTTAGAGAATTTGCTTTTAAAGGATATATTCCAGGATTAAAAAAATCAAGTTGATAAAATATATATAAATTATTAAAGGTAATTATAATGAGTATTCAAGATCCTATATCAAATATGTTAACAATTATAAGAAATGGGCAATTAGCTAAAAAGTCTAATGTAATTGTTTATTATTCTAAAATAAAAGAGTCAATAATTAAAATATTATTTAATGAAGGTTATATAAAAAAATATGTTTTATTAAAATTTAAAAATTTAAAAAAAATTTTAATTTATTTAAAATATTTTTTAAATAAACCTGTAATAAATAAAATTAAGAGAGTTAGTAAACCTAGTTTAAGAATATATTATAATTATAAAAATTTTCCTATTATTTATTCTGGTTTAGGAATTTTAATAATTTCTACTTCTTTAGGAATATTAACTAATAAGGAAGCTTATAAGTTTAAAGTTGGTGGAGAAATAATTTGTTATATTTTTTAGGATTAAAATGTCTCGTATAGCTAAAAAACCAATTATAGTTTTAAAAGATATAATTATAAAAATAAAAAATAATTATATTTATTGTATTAAAAAAAAATTAATTATTAAAAATAAAGTACCTAATTTTATAGATATTAAATTTGATAAAAAAAATAGATTAATAAATTTAAAATTAAAAAAATGAAGTAATAAATTAAATATATTGGGAACTTTTAGATCAATAATTAATAATAATATTATTGGTTTAAATAAAAATTTTATTAAAAAATTAGTTTTAATAGGTATAGGATATAAAGCTTATATTGTAAATAATATTTTAAATTTAAATATTGGATTTTCTCATATTATAAATTATAAAATACCTAATGGTATTAATATAATTTGTCCTTCATTTACTGAAATAGTTATAAAAGGTTATGATAAACAAATGGTTGGTCAAGTTGCTGCTAGAATAAGATCATATAGACCTCCAGAAAATTATAGAAAAGGTAAAGGTATTCGTTATATTGATGAATTTGTTAGTATTAAAGAATATAAGAAGAAAATTAAATAATTTTAATTAATAAAAATATGATAAATAAAAAAAATAATCGTTTACGTAGATGTAGAAAATTTCGTTATAATATTAAATATAAATATATGAATAAATATCGTTTAGTTGTATATAAAACTTCTAAACATATTTATGCACAGATTATTATTTTTAGGGATAATAAATCTTTTGTTATTTTAACATCTTCAACATTAGAAAAATATTTTAAAAATTTAAAAATTTGTAATATTAGTTCTGCTAAAATTGTTGGTAAAAATATTGCTAATAAATGTTTAAAAAAAAATATATATAATGTAATTTTTGATAAATCTGGTTTTAAATATCATGGTAGAATAAAAGCTTTAGCAGATAGTGCTCGTAAATATGGATTATTGTTTTAATAATAAATTTTAGGTAATTATATGAATAATAATGAATTATATGAAAAATTAATATGTGTTAATAGAATATCAAAAACTGTTAAAGGTGGTAGAATATTTTCATTTTCTGCTCTTACTGTAGTAGGTAATAATAATGGTAAAGTAGGTTACGGATATGGTAAATCTAAAGAAGTTCCTATAGCTATTCAAAAAGCTATTAATAAATCTAAAAAAAATATGATTGATGTTTTATTAAATAAAAAAGGTACTATAAGATATTCTGTATATGGTAAATATATAAAAACTAAAATTTTTATAAAACCTGCATGTGAAGGAACTGGTATTATAGCAGGTAGATCAATGAAATGCGTTTTTGAAGCTGCTGGTATAAAGAATATTTTATCTAAATGTTATGGATCTACTAATCCTATAAATGTAATTAAAGCCACTATTATAACACTATCTAAAATGAAATCTCCTTTATATATTGCGTTAAAAAGAGGTAAATTTTTAAAAGATATAATATAAAAACAATTTTATATATAAAATTTAATTAAAATATTGTAATTTTATATTTAAATATATTATATTAATAATAAATATAAAATTTTTTACTTATAAAATGTTATTAATAAATAAATTAAAATTAAATAAAAAATCTAAATTTAAATCTAAAAGAAAAGGTAGAGGTATAAGTAGTGGATTAGGAAAAACTTGTGGGAGAGGACATAAGGGACAAAAATCTAGATCAGGTTTTAAAATTAAAAGAGGATTTGAAGGAGGTCAAACACCATTTTATCGTCGTATACCTAAATTTGGTTTTAATAAAAAAAAAAATAAAAAAAATAATTTTGAATTACGTTTATGTGATTTAAATATATTAAAAGATAATAGTAAATTAAATATAAAATTATTAAAATATAAAAATATTATACCTAATTATGTAAATAGTGTGAAAATTATATTAAATGGTAATTTAAATAAAAAAAATATTACAATTATTGATAATAATATAAAAATTTCTAATGGAGTTAAAAAGAAATTAAATATTTAATTAATAGTTTATATTATTTTTAAAAAATTTTAATTAAAAAATTATGAATATTAATAAAATACTTTTTAGTAATGTATCAAATAATTTTAAAGAATTACAAAGTAGAATATATTTTTTATTATTTAGTATATTAATTTTACGTGTTGGTTATTTTATACCAATACCAGGTATAAAATTATTTAATATTAATATTTTAAATAAATATAATAATTCTTTTATAAATTTCTTAAAATTATTTTCTAATAGTTCTTTTTTATATGCCTCAATATTTATTTTAGGTATAATGCCTTATATTTCTTCTTCAATAATAATACAATTATTTACTATTATTATTCCATATTTTATTAATTTAAAAAAAGATGGTATTTATGGAAAATCAAAAATTAATAATTATATAAAATATTTAACATTACTATTATCAATTGTACAATCAATATTATTATCTTTTTTGATTTTTAAAATTAATAATAATAAAATAATTGTTAATAAATTTATATTTTTAATTGTTTCAATATTTAGTTTAGTAACTAGTACTATGTTTTTAGTTTGATTAGGTGATCAGATTACTGAAAAAGGATTAGGTAATGGAATTTCAATTATAATTTTTGTTAATATTATTTCTAATTTACCTAATTATATATTAAACTTTTTAAAATTAAATAATTTAAATTTTATATATTTTTTAAAATTATTATTTATTATTATTTTTTTATTTTTTATAATATATTTTATTGTTTTAATTGAAATTGCTCAAAGAAATATTTTAATACAATATGCTATTAAAAATTATCAAAAAAATAATTATTCTTTTTTAAATTCAAATAAAACATATTTACCATTAAAAATAAATTCTGCTGGTGTAATTCCTTCTATATTTTCTTCTAGTATTATGATTATACCTTCATTATTTTTTATATGATTAAATAATAATTTAATATTTAAAAATTGATTTATTTTTTTAAATTTATTATTTCCAAAAAGTTTATTATATTTATTAATATATTTATTATTAATTATATTTTTTTGTTTTTTTTATACTTTATTAGTTTTTAATCCTATTGAAATTTCTGATAATTTAAGAAAAACTGGTGCTTATATTCCTAATATTAGACCTGGTATATTTACTTCAAATTTAATTAAAAATATAGTTTTACGTTTAACTTTATTTAATTCTATTTATATGTGTATAGTTTGTTTAATATCTGATTTTATTAATGAAGTTATAAATTTATCTTTTTCTATAAGTGGTACTTCTTTATTAATTATTGTTGTTGTTATAATAGATTTAATAATGCAAATACAAACATTATTAATATCTAGTAAATATTTATCAATTTTAAAAAAAACTTATTTTTAATATTATATGAAAGTTAGAGCTTCTGTAAAAAAAATTTGTTGTCATTGTAAAATAGTAAAGAGAAATAGAATTATTAGAGTAATATGTAAAATGGATCCTAAACATAAACAACGTCAAGGTTAAATTATAAATAATTTAAAAAATAAGGAATATAAAATGGTAAGAGTAGCAGGTATTAATATACCCGATAATAAACATGTTATAATATCTTTAACATATATTTATGGTATAGGTAACTTTATTTCTAAAAAAATTTGTAATGATTTAAATATTAATTATTTAAAATTTGTTAAAGATCTTAATAATGTTGAATTAGATTTAATTAGAAAAAATGTTTATAAATATTTAGTTGAAGGTGATTTGAAAAGAAAAGTTATGTTAAATATTAAAAGATTAATAGATATTAATTGTTATAGAGGTATTAGACATAAAAAAGGTTTACCAGTGAGAGGTCAAAGAACTAAAAATAATTCTAAAACTTGTAAAAAAAATCGTAAATATATTAGATAATTTTATGAATTAGGTAATTTATGATTAAAAAATTTAAGAAAACTAAAAAAATAAAAAAAATAAATAAAAAATTTTTAAATGGAATAGTATATATATATGCTTCATTTAATAATACTATAGTAAGTTTAACTGATTTAAAAGGAAATGTATTAGGATGAACTACTGCTGGTAGTTCAGGTTTTAAAGGATCTAGAAAATCTACTCCTTTTGCTGCTCAGGTAGCTGCTGAAAAATGTTCAGAAATAATAAAAAATTATGGAATTAAAAATTTAGAAATAAAAATTAGTGGTCCTGGGCCTGGTAGAGATTCTAGTATAAGAGCATTAAATGTAGCAGGTTTTCATATTACTAATATTAGTGATATTACTCCTATACCACATAATGGTTGTCGTGCTCCTAAAAAAAGAAGAGTATAAATTTTATTTATAAAATATAAAATATGTCTAAATATATAGGTCCTAAATTAAAATTAAGTAGAAGAGAATGTACAGATTTATTTTTAAAATCTAATATAAGGAATATTGATTCTAAATGTAAGATAGATCGTTTACCAGGTCAGCATTTTTATAAAAAAGGTAGAGTATCTGATTATGGAATACAGTTAAGAGAAAAACAAAAATTAAAAAGAATATATGGAGTTTTAGAAAAGCAATTTATTAATTATTATTATAAATCTATAAAATATAAAGGTAATACAGGAGAATATTTATTAAAATTATTAGAAAGAAGGTTAGATAATGTAGTATATAGAATGGGTTTTGCTGTAACTAGAGCTGAAGCTAGACAATTAGTTAGTCATAAGTCTATATTAGTTAATAATAATATTGTTAATATACCTTCTTTTTTAGTAAAACCTAATGATATTATTAAAATATGTTCAAAATGTAAAAATCAAATAAGAATTAAATATTCTTTAGATATTTATAATAAAAAAGATAAACCTATTTGATTAGATATAAATTTTGATAAAATGGAAGGTATTTTTAAATTTGTTCCTGAACGTTCTATGATATTATTTGATATTAAAGAACATTTAATATTAGAATTTTATTCTAAATAATATTAATTTAAATTTAGTTTATATAAATATGTTTGAATTTCCTTATAAATTTTTAAGTCCTAAAATAATAGTTATTAAAAAGAAATCATTAAATTATTCTAAAATAATTTTAGAACCATTAGAAAGGGGTTTTGGTCATACTATAGGTAATTCATTAAGAAGAATATTGTTATCTTCTATACCTGGTTATGCTGTTACTGAAATTGAAATTAATGATATATTACATGAATATGATATTAAAGATGGTGTATTAGAAGATATTAGTGAAATTCTTTTGAATTTAAGAAATTTAAATATAAGAATTAATAATAATGATACATATGTTTATATTTATTTAAAAAAAAAAGGTATATGTAATGTATTAGCTTCTGATATTTCATGTGATAAAGATATTTATATATATAATAAAGATCATATTATATGTCATTTAACAGATAAAAATTCTTTTATTAATATGAAAATTAAGGTTGAATTAGGTGTAGGTTTTTTATCTGCATATGATAAAAAAAATTTATTAAAAAGTAAAGATAATTTATTAATAGGAAAGTTATTTGTAGATTCATTTTTTTCTCCTATTAAATATATTTCATATAAAGTAGAATCAGCTAGATTTAAAAATAGAAATTATTTAGATAAATTAATAATTTATATTAAGACAAATGGTACTTTAGATCCTGAATTAGCTATAAGAAAAGCTTCTACAATTTTATATAATCAATTAAAACCTTTTATTGAATTAAAAAATAATTCGTTAAATAAAAAAAAGAAAAAAAAAATTAAATTTAATCCTGTTTTGTTATTATCTGTTGATGATTTAGAACTTACAGTAAGATCTGCTAATTGTTTAAAAACAGAAAATATTAATTATATAGGTGATTTAGTACAAAGAACTGAATATGATTTATTAAAAACTCCTAATTTAGGTAAAAAATCATTAACTGAAATTAAAAATATTTTATCTTTAAAAGGTTTAAAATTAGGAATGAAATTAAAAAATTGACCTCCTAAAGAAATAGATAATAATTAATTTTAATTAGTATTTTAAGGATAAATATATGCGTCATAAAAATATTGGTCGTAAACTTAATAGAAATAGTAGTCATAGAAAAGCTATGTTTAAAAATATGATTATTTCTTTAATAAATTTTGAAATAATAAAAACTACTTTATTTAAAGCTAAAGAATTAAGAAGATTTTTTGAACCTTTATTAAATCTTTCCAAGAAAAATAATTTATTTAATAGGAGAAAGTTAATTTCTAAAATAGGTAATAAAAGTATAGTAAACAAATTATTTTTTGTGTTAGCACCAAGATTTAAAAATTATGAGGGTGGTTATATAAGAATTTTAAAATGTGGGTTTAGAAAGGGAGATTGTTCTCCTATGGCTTATGTTGAAATTTTGAATAGAGATTTAGAATAAAAATTTTAAATTAATATTATATTTATTTTATTAATTAATATAAATAAATAATAATATTATTTTAAAATTAATAAATTTTAATATTTTTATAATATTAATAGTATATTATGTTATGATAAGTTTCGAAAAATTAATTTTAAAATTATTTAAATATTGAAATAAGTTAGGATGTTGTATGATTCAGCCTATTGATATTGAAATAGGTGCTGCTACTTTTCATCCTATAACTTTTTTTAGTTCTATTGAAAAGAATGATGTTTTTTATTCATATATACAATTATGTAGAAGGCCAGTAGATAGTAAATTTGGTAATTTTTTATCTAATAAGTTGTCACAATATTATCAATTTCAAATAATAATTAAACCTTATATAAATAATATTCAAGATTTATATATTAATTCTTTAAAATATTTAGGTGTTAATTTTAATAATTGTGAAATAAAATTTATAGAAGATAATTGAGAAAATCCTACTTTAGGAGCTTATGGTTATGGTTGAGAAATATGATTAAATGGTATTGAAATAACTCAATTTACATATTTTCAAAAAATGGCTGATATAAATTGTATTCCTATTATAGTTGAAATAACATATGGTTTAGAAAGATTATGTTTATATTTACAAAATTCAAATAGTATTTTAAATTTAATTTGAAGTAATAATAATAAAAAGATTATTAAATATAAAGATATTATTAGGAATAATGAATTTAATAAGTCTATTTATAATTTTTATGAATCAAATATAAATTTTTTATTAAATTGTATGAATAATTATATAGATGAATCTTTAAGATTATTAAATATTAAAATTCCATTATTAATAGTTTCTTATGAATATGCATTAAAAGTTGTTAATATTTTTAATATTTTAGATTCTAAAGATTATTTTTCTGCTTTTGAAAGAAAAAAATATATTTTAAAAATTAGAAATTTATTTTGTAATATTGCTATTACTAAAATTGAGAATAAAAATTTATATTAAATTTTATATGAAAAATAAAATTGGGAATTTATTAATAGAAATATATACTGAAGAATTACCTATAAATAATTTAAATAATGTAGCTAAAGATTTTATTAAATATATTTCAAAATTTTTATTATTAAATAATTTTAATTATTTAAAAATTATATCTTATTTTAGTTTAAGGAGAATTTCTTGTATAATTTATAATTTAAATTATTATCAAAATTTAAATTTTAATAAAATAAAAATTTATGGTCCAAAGATTAAATTAAATGAAAATTATTCTTATTTATATAAAAAAAATATTTTATCATGATGTAAATATAAAAATATTAATTTAAATATTTTAAAATATAAAGATATAAATAATATAAGAATTTTTTATTATTATAAAAAAATAAATAAGAAAAATATTAAATATTTTATTAAAAAATTTTTATTAATTATTTTATGTAAATTAAGAAAAAATAATAATTTTATAAGATGGGGAAAAGATAATTATTATTTTATTAGACCAATTAAAAATATAGTTATTATGTTTGATAATAAAGTTATAAAAACAAAAATATTTAATATTAAATCAAATAATATTATAAAAGGTCATAAATTTATAAAAAATATTAGTATTAATTTAAAAAATTCAATAGATTATTTAAATATTCTTAAAAAAAAAGGTAATGTCATTGTAGATTTTTATAAAAGAAAATATATTATAAAAAGATATATTAATAAAATTTTAATTAAGAATAATTTAAATATAAAATATAATAAAAAGTTTTTTTATAAATTAATAAATTTATCAGAATATCCTGTTATAAAATTATCAAAATTTGATAAGAAATTTTTATGTTTACCATATAAAGTAATTTGTATAATATTAAATGATCAAAATTGTTTATTTACTTTAAATTTTGATAATAAATTAAGTAATAAATATATATTAATATTAGATACTAAATTAAATTCATATAAAAATGTATTATTAAGTTATAATAATATTATAGAATCTAAGTTAAATGATGCTATATTTTTGTTTATAAATGATAGAAAAAAACATTTAATAAATTATTTATCAAATCTTAAAAAGATAGTTTTTTATGAAAATCTTGGTAATTTTTTAAATAAAATAACTAGATTATTATATTTAATTAAATATTTATATAATAATTTAAATTTAAATTTAAATATAGATATATTTTATCGTTCTATAATTTTATGTAAATGTGATTTATCAACTTTATTATATAAAAGATTTAATAAATTAAAAGGTTATATAGGTATGTATTATTCTAATTTAGATAAAGAAGATAAAAATATTTCTAATATTATTAAAGAACATTATTATCCTAAGAATTTTAATGATGATGTACCTGATAATAAATATAGTTATATAATATCTTTATGTGATAAATTAGATACTTTAATAGGTATATCTTCATTAAAAAATTTTTATTATATTAAAAGAAGTAATGATCCTTATGAATTAAGAAGATTATCTTTATGTATAATAAAAATTATTTTATTTAAAAATATTAGTTTAAATTTATTTAAATTAGTTAGATATATATTTAAATTATTTAAATATAGTAATATTTTAAATAAAAAAATAAAAGATTTTAGATTAATAATAAATTTTATTTTAAAACGTTGTATTATATATTTTATAAAATTAGGATATAATAAATTATTAATTAATTCTTTTATTAATATAAAATTATTTAATATTTTAGAAATTAAAAATAGAATTGATTTTATATTGTTTTATAACAAAAATATGAATTATGAATTTAAATATATATTATTAATCAATAAAAGATTAAAAAATATTATTAATATTAATAATTTATCATTTAAAGATGTTAAATTAATTAATTTAGAATATAAACAAGATATAGATTTATTTAATAGTTATAAAATATTTTTATTACAGGTTAATAAATTTATTTATAATAAAAATTATATTAATTTATTTAAAATTTATTATGATTTTAGTATTAAAATAGATTATTTCTTAAATAAAAATAAAATATATATAAATAATATATTATTTAAAAATAATAGATTAATTATATTAAATAATATTTTTTTATTATTTTTAAAATTTATGGATTTTTCTTATATATATAATCTTTTTAAATAGTAATTTTTAGTTATTTATTTTATATATTATTCCTCCTCCTAAGCATATATTTTTTTTATAAAAAACTGCAGATTGTCCTATAGTTATTGCAAAAATTTTTTTTTTAAGTATTATTTTAATTTTTTTTTTATTAAATAAAAATATTTTGCATTTAATGGATTTTTGTTGATATCTTGTTTTTACTTTACATTTTATTATTTTTTTATTATTTTTTATATGTATAAAATGAATTTTTTTTAAATAAAATGTTTTATTATATAATTTTTTATTATTTTTTTCACATATTATTAATTCATTATTTTTATTATTTTTTTTTACAACATATAATGGTTTTTTATAATTTATTTTTGAATTTATGTTTCTTCTTTGACCTATAGTGTATAAAAATAATCCTTTATGTTTTCCTAAAATTTTATTATTTTCTAATTTTATTATATTACCCTTATTTTCTTTAATATATTTTTTAATAAATTTTTGGTATTTTATTTTACCTATAAAACATATTCCAGTAGAATCTTTTTTATTAGCATTAGGTAAATTTAAATTTATAGCTATTTTTCTAATATTTTTTTTTATATAATTTCCTAAAGGAAATAAACATTTACTAAGTTGTTTTTGATTAATATTATATAAAAAATAACTTTGATCTTTTTTTTTATCTTTTCCTTTTAAAAGTAAATATTTATTTTTTTTAATACATTTTTTTACATAATGTCCAGTAGATATAAAATCTGATTTTAATATATTAATTGAAAATTTAATAAATATTTTAAATTTAATTTCTTTATTACATAAAATATCAGGATTAGGAGTTTTGGATTTTTTTAATTCATTTAAAAATATTTTAAAAACTTTATTTCAATATTCATATGATAAATTAAGTTTAATTAGTTTTACATTAAATATTTTACATATTTTTTCACAATCTTTAATATCTTGTTTTATTTGACATTTATTAGATTCTCAGCATTTAATAAAAACACAGTTTATTTTATATCCTAATTGTTTAAGTATTCATATTATAACAGAAGAATCTACTCCTCCTGATAATGATACTGTTACTTTATATATTTTAATTATTTTATTTATTTTCATTATTTAATTAATTTTATTTTTAATAATTTTATTTATTTATATTTATAATTTATTTAAAATATTTTATAATTTAAAATATATTAATAAAATATTATTTATTTTAATTTTTTTAAAAAATATTTAATTATATATATAATTTATTTTATTAATATTTTTTATTATATATTAATTTATTTTAAATATTAAAATTTATGTTAAATATAAATCCTACTAAAACTCATAGTTGAAAAAGTTTATTAAATCATTTTAATAATATTAAAGATAAAAAAATAATAGATTTTTTTAGAGAAGATATAAATAGATTTAGTAATTTTTCTTATTTTTTTAATGAAAATATTTTAATAGATTTTTCTAAAAATATTTTAAATAATAAAACAATTAAGTTATTTTTAAATTTATTAAAAGAAATTAATTTTAATAATTATTTATTATCAATGTTTAATGGTAAAATATTAAATATAACAGAAAATAAATTTGTTTTAAATTTTTTATTAAGAGATATAAATAATTTTTTTATTAAAAATAAATATATTAAATCAAATTTATTAAATGAAAAAATTATTATAGATAAAAATTTAAATAAAATAAAAATATTAACTAAAAATATATTAGAAGGAAAATGATTAAGTTTTAATAAAAAAAAAATTATTAATATTGTAAATATAGGTATAGGAGGTTCTGATTTAGGTCCTAGAATGATAATAAAATCATTAAATTTATATAAGAAAAATAAAAATATTAATTTTTTTTTTGTTTCTAATATTGATATTGATGATATTTATAGTGTTTTAAATAATATTTCTCCAGAAAATACTTTATTTATAGTATGTTCAAAAACTTTTAGTACTCAAGAAACTATATTAAATTTTAAGATATCTTATAATTGAATTTTAAATTATTTTAATAATAATATTAGTTGTTTAAATAATCATTTTATTTTAATTACTAGTAATTATGAAAATGCTAATATTTTTGGTTTAAATAATAATAATATTTTAATTGTTTCTGATTGAGTAGGTGGTAGATTTTCTTTTTGTTCTGCTTTTGGATTATCTATATCATTATATATAGGTTTTAAAAATTTTAAAAAATTATTATTAGGAGCACATTATATTGATAAACATTTTTTTTTTAGTAATTTAAATAAAAATATACCTGTTATATTAGCAATTGTAAGTATTTGATATAATAATTTTTTTAAATTTAATAATGAATTAGTTATAGTTTATAATGAAAAGTTATCATTATTACCATTATATTTACAACAATTATTTATGGAGTCTAATGGTAAAAATATTGATCGTAATGGTAATATTATTAATAATTATAATACATCTTCTATTATATGAGGTGGTTTAGGTACTAATTGTCAACATTCTTTTTTTCAATTATTACATCAAGGTACATATATAATACCTTGTGATTTTATAATAGAATGTTCATTTGATAATAAAAATAATTTATATAATTCTTATTATAAATTATTATCTAATTTAATATCTCAATCTCAGTGTTTAGCATTTGGTGATAATATTTTATTAAATAAAAATAATATTAAAAATAATAATTTAAATATTAAATTTAATAAATTTTTTGGTAATAGACCTAATAATGTATTTTTAATTAAAAAAATTAATCCATATAATATTGGTTCTCTAATAGCTTTATATGAATATAAAGTATTTGTACAGGGTATAATATGAAATATTTGTAGTTTTGATCAGTTAGGAGTAGAATTAGGTAAAAAAGTTTCTAATTTAATATATCCTTTAATTAAAGATAAAAATTTTAATTATTGTAGTAATAATAGTGATATATTTTTAGATAATTCTACTTTTAATTTAATAAAAGTTTTTAAAGAATTTAATAATAAAAAATAAATTTTATTTTAAAATTTTGGGGAAATTATGGTTAATAAAAAATCAGCTAAAAAAAGAATAATAATTAGTAAAAAAAGAAATATAATTAATAGAAGTAAAAAGTCAATTATTAAAACTTATATAAAAAAATTAAAATACTTTATTAAAAGAAATAATAAAGATAAATGTATAAAAATATATCGTTTTTTACAATCTATTTTAGATAGGTTAAGTTGTAAAGGTTTTATACATATAAATAAAATATCTAGATATAAATCTAATTTATTTAAATTAATTAATAAATTAAATTAATTTAATAATTAATAAATTTTTATTTGTTATTATTAATATTATATTTAAATTTTTTATTTAAATTTTAATTGAAATTAATATTTATAATTTATAAAATATATTATTTTATATATATTTTATATTTATTTATTAATTTTAATTATTCATATATATATTTTTTATTTATTATTTAATTAATTTATTTTTTTTATATATTTATATATTTTTGTTATATAATTAAATTTTTTAACTGATATATTTCTAACTCTTTTATTTATATCAATTTTAAAATTTTTTATTTTTTTGATATCAATTAAATTTTTAATATTATTATATAATTTTCTATTTTTTTTTATAAAACAATTATTTATTATATGATTTAATATTTTAAATTTTATTTTATTATTTTTTTTTGGTTTTAATTTTATAAATGTAGAATCTACTTTTGGTTTTGGAAAAAAATATTTTTTATTTACTTGATATAATATTTTAATATTAAAATAAGTCTGTAATAAAATACTTATTTTACAATATTTTTTATCATTTTTTTTTGCTATTAGACAATTTGCAAATTCTTTTTGTATTAATATAAATATATCTTTTATATATTTAATATTTTTAATAAATTTTATTATTAATTTTCTTGATATATAATATGGTATATTTCCAAATATTCTAATTTTTTTTTCTTTATTTTTAAAAATTTTTTTGAAATTTAAATATAATATGTTTTTGTTTAATATTTTTATTTTTTTAATTATATATTTTTTAATTTTTTTAATTAAATTTAAATCTATTTCTGTAGCTATTATATTATCATTATATTTTATAATTTCTTTAGTTAATTGTCCTGTTCCACATCCTATTTCTATAAATATATCTTTTTTATTTGGATTAATATATTTAATTATTTTAATTATAATTTTTTTATTCTTTAAAAAATTTTGTCCTAAATTTTTTTTTTTATTTATCATATAATATTATTGTATATTTTTATTTTATTAAATTTTTATTTTAATATTAAATTATTTTAATTTATAATTAATATTTATTATAATTTTTACAAGTTTAATATGAATATTTTTATTAAAAATATATTAATTAATTATAATTTTTTTATTTATATATTAATTTTTTTATTAAATTTATTAGAATCTTTATTTATAATAGGTTTATTTTTACCGAGTAGTATAATAAATTTTTTATTAGGATATTTAATTGGTAAAAAATATTTAAATTTTTATTTAGTATTGTTAAATTGTTTTTTAGGTAATTTATTAGGTGATATTATTTCATATTATTTAGGGATTTATTTTAATAAAAAATGATTATTTTTTAAAAAAAAATTAATTAATTATAATTATTTATTTAAATTATTTTTTTTATATATTAAGAAATATACATTAATGGTATTATTTATTAGTAAATTTATAAATATTTTAAGGATATTTATATTTTTTATATGTGGAACATTATATATTCCAATATTAAATATAATCTTTTTAGATTTAATAATTATATTAATTTGATTATTATTACATATAATTCCTGGTTTTATATCTTCTTTATTATTTAATTATTATTTTAATTATAATTTTTATATAGTTATAATTAATTTAATATTTTTAATTATTTTAAATATTTATATATCATATAAATGATATGTATTAAATTTTTTAAATATTAAAAATATACATTTTATTAATATAAAATATTTTAATATTTTATTTATATTTTTTTTATTATTATTAATTAATAATTTATTTTTATTTATAAAAAATGATTGTACATATATTTTGTTAAAAATTATGTATATTTTATTTATTAATAATTATTAATTATTTTAAAATATTAAATTATTATTAGTATTTATATAAATTTTCTAATTTCTCCTTCTTTATATAAATTTATGAAACATCTTTTACATATATTTAAATTATTGTTTAATTTATTTTTATAGTGTCAACATCTTAAACATTTATATCCATTAATTTTTTTACATTTAATTTTAAATTTAATTTTTTTTTTATTATTAAATGTTTTTATTTTTAATTTAGATGTAATTAAAAAATATTTTAATTCATATTTTAAAATTTTTATTTTATTATAAAAATTATTATTTAAATATATTAAAGTGTATGTTTCTAAAGATGATTTTATAATTTTTTTATTTTTTAGTTTTTCTATAATTTTATTAAATTTTTTTTTTATTATAATTAATTTTTTTCATATTTTATTTTTTATTATATTTTTTTTATTATTATTTAAAAATTTATTATAAAATGTTTCCATATATATAGATATTTTTTTTTTTCTAGGTATATATTTAAATATTTCTTCAGAAGTAAATGTTAATATTGGTGCTATTCATTTATTTAAAGTTTCTAAAAGTATAAAAAATGTAGTTTGAGCACTATAAACAGGTAAAGTATATTTTTTAATTGTATATTTTCTATCTTTTATAATATCAAAATATATTGAACTTAGATAATAATTACAAAAATATATTATAAGTTTTATTATTTTATAAAATTTAAATTTATTATATAACTTTATAATTTTATTTTGATATTTTTTAGCTTTATTTATTATTCATGTATCTATTAAAATCATTTTATTAGGTTTAATAAAATTACTTTTAATATTATATTCATTTAAATTAGATATTAAAAATTTAAATGTATTTCTTATTTTTCTATATGATTCTGTAGTTCTTAATATAGTTTCATTTGAAATTTTAATATCTTTAGATAATTTATTAGATGATATTCATAATCTTATTATATCTGATCCATATTTATTAATTAAAATTTTTATATTAATATAATTATTTTTGGATTTAGACATTTTATTTCCATTTTTATCTAATATAAATCCATGACTTAATATTTTTTTATATAAAATATTTTTATTTATTATAGTATTAATTATTAAAGATGACATAAATCATCCTCTATATTGATCTATACCTTCAATAATAATATCTATTTTTTTATCTATTTTTTGATTAAATATTGTAAATATAGTTGAACCTGAATCAAATCATACATCTAATACATCTTTTGTTTTTTTATAATTTTTATAATCTTTTTTTAATATTTTTTTAATTTTTAAATTTAATCAATAATTAGGTCCATATTTTTTAATTTTTTTAGATATATATTTCATTATTTTATATGTTTTAGGATGCATTTTTTTAGTTTTTTTATTTATAAAAATAGTTATAGGTATTCCTCAATAACGTTGTCTAGATATACATCAATCTGGTCTACTAATTATCATTTTTTTAATTTTTTTATATCCCCATTTAGGTATTCATTTTATTTTTTTAATATTTTTTAATAATTTATTTTTAATATTATTTTTATTTAGTTTTATAAATCATTGATAATTAGATCTTATAATTATAGATTTATTATGTCTTAGACAAAATGGTATTTTATGTATAATATTTTTTTTATATATAATTTTATTATGTTTAATCAAATATTTTATTATTAATTTTTGTCCTTTTTTTATTGATAATCCTTTTAAATTTTTTATATATTTATATTTATTAAATTTTCCATATTTATTTATTATATTTTTACTTTTAATATTGTATTTTTCACAAATATTATAATCTTCTTCTCCATGTGATGATGATAAATGTACAATACCTGTACCAATTTTAGGATTTATATTTTTATTTTTAATAATAGGTGTTTTTTTTTTTGAAATAGGATGGTATGAATAATATTCATTTAAAATTTTACCTTTTATTTCTTTTATTTTTTTAATTTTAATATTTATTTTTTTACAAAAATTTTTTAATTTATTATTAATTATTATAATTATATTTTTTTTAAATTTTATTAGTGAATATTTATAATTTGGATTTATAGATATAGCACAATTTGCAGGTATAGTTCATGGTGTTGTAGTTCATGTTATTAATTTAATTTTATTATATTTTTTAAAATTTTTAATATTTAAATTAATTAAAAATTTATTTTTATTATTTAAATTAAATGTAAAATATATTGTATTTGATTTTTTTTTTTTATATTTTATTTCTAATTCTGATATTGATGATTTACATATAATGCATCAGTTAATTGGTTTTTTTTTTCTTATTAAATATTTTAGTTTTAAAAATTTACTTAATATTTTTATAGTATTAGATATTGTAATATAATCCATTGTTTTATAATAATTTTTTCAATCTGCTAAAATACCTAATCTAATAAATTGTTTTTTTTGTATTTTAATTTGTTTTTTTGCATATAAATAACATTTTTTTTTAAATATTTTTATATTTTTATTACAATTTAATTTTTTATATTTATTTTTTTTTATTTTTAATTCTATTGGTAAACCATGACAATCTCATCCAGGTATATATTTAATATTATAATTCATTAACAATTTATATTTTAAAATAATATCTTTAATAATTTTATTTAATGCATGACCTAAATGTATTTTACCATTTGCATATGGAGGTCCATCGTGTATTATAAATATTTTTTTATTTTTTTTATTTAATTTTATTAATTTATATATATTATTTTTTTGTCATATTTTTAATATTTCTATTTCTTTTATTGGTAAGTTTGCTTTCATTGGAAAATTTAATTTAGGTAAATTTATAGTATTTCTATAATTATTAATTTTTTTTTTCATTTATTTGATTTTTATATTTATTAATATAATAAATATTTTATCATTTTATATATATATATAAAAATTTTAATTTATTAATTTTATTTTAAAATTTTTTAATTTAATAGTTGATATTATTTATTAAGCACACATATCATATATATCTATTTTAAATTTTTATGAGGTTAAATATGAGTAAAATAATTGGTATTGATTTAGGTACTACTAATTCTTGTGTTGCTGTTATGGAAGGTAATAAACCTAAAGTTATAGAAAATTCTGAAGGTGATCGTACTACTCCTTCTATAGTAGCTTATACTCAAGATAATGAAATTTTAGTTGGGCAACCTGCTAAAAGACAGTCTATAACAAATCCTAAAAATACTTTTTTTGCTATTAAAAGATTAATAGGTCGTAAATTTACAGATTCTGAAGTTCAAAAAGATGTAAATATTATGCCATATAAAATTGTATCTTCTAGTAATGGTGATGCTTGGGTAGAATTAAATAATAATAAAATAGCTCCTCCTCAAATTTCAGCAGAAATTTTAAAGAAAATGAAAAAAACTGCTGAGGATTATTTAGGTTATAAAATAAATGAGGCAGTTATAACAGTACCTGCTTATTTTAATGATGTACAACGTCAAGCTACTAAGGATGCAGGTAAAATAGCTGGTTTAGAAGTTAAAAGAATAATAAATGAACCAACTGCTGCAGCTTTAGCTTATGGATTAGATAAATTAAAAAACAATAGTATTGTTGCTGTATATGATTTAGGTGGTGGTACATTTGATATTTCTATAATAGAAATAGATAATGTAGATGGTGAAAAAACATTTGAAGTATTATCTACAAATGGAGATACACATTTAGGTGGTGAAGATTTTGATAATAAAATAATTAATTATTTAGTTTCAGAATTTAAAAAAGATTATAATATAGATTTATCTAATGATTCTTTAGCTATGCAAAGATTAAAAGATTCATCAGAAAAAGCTAAAATTGAATTATCTTCTTCAAATCAAACTGAAATTAATTTACCTTATATAACTGCTGATAAATCTGGTCCTAAGCATTTAAATATTAAATTAACTAGAGCTAAATTAGAGTCTTTAGTAGAAGATTTAATTATTAAATCAATTGATCCAGTTAAAATAGCTTTAAATGATGCTAATTTAGATATAAATAAGATTAATGAAGTTATTTTAGTAGGTGGACAAACTAGAATGCCTATGGTTCAAAAAAAAGTTTCAGAATTTTTTAATAAGGAACCTAAAAAGGATATAAATCCAGATGAAGCTGTCGCTATAGGAGCTGCTGTACAAGGTGGAGTTTTATCAGGTGAGGTAAAAGATGTATTATTATTAGATGTTACACCTTTGTCTTTAGGTATAGAAACTATGGGTGGAGTTATGACTACTTTAATTAATAAAAATACAACTATACCTACTAAACATAGTCAAGTTTTTTCAACTGCTGAAGATAATCAATCAGCTGTTACAATACATGTTTTACAAGGTGAACGTAAAAGATCAAAAGATAACAAATCTTTAGGTCAATTTAATTTAGATGGTATACAACTTGCTCCTAGAGGTATTCCTCAAATAGAAGTTACTTTTGATATTGATGTAGATGGTATTTTACATGTTTCTGCTAAAGATAAAAATACTGGTAAAGAACAAAAAATAACTATTAAATCTTCTTCAGGATTAAGTGAAAATGAAATTAATAAAATGATAAAAGATGCTGAATTAAATTCTGAATTAGATCGTAAATTTGAAGAATTAATTCAAACTAAAAATCAAGCAGATCATTTAATACATACTACTAGAAAACAATTAGAAAGTATAAAAGATAAAATTACATTAGATGATAAAAATAAAATAGAATCTTTACTAAAAAAATTAGAAGATAGTTGTAAAAATGATAATAAATCCGATATAGATAATTGTATGCAAGAGATAATAACATTATCTAGTAAGTTTTCTAATATTAATAGTAATAATAATAATAATAAAAAAGATGATTCTGTAGTTGATGCTGAATATGAAGAGGTTAATAAAAACAATAATAAAAAATAATTTTATAATATTATTTATTAAAGGTATATATGCAAAAAAAAGATTATTATAAAATTTTAGGTATATCAAAAGATGCTAATTTAGCTGAAATTAAAAAATCTTATAAAAGACTAGCTATTAAATATCATCCTGATAGAAATCAGGGAAATAAATATTATGAAGAAAAATTTAAAGAAATTAAGGAAGCTTATGAAATATTAAGTGATGATAATAAAAGATCAATGTATGATCAATATGGTCATTCTGCATTTAATAATAGTGATGATAGTTTTACGTCTAGTTTTACATCTACTGGAGATTTTAACGATATTTTTAGTGATATTTTTGGTGATGTATTTGGTAGTAATAAGAAGAATAAAAATAGATCCTCTTCAAATAGAGGATCAGATATACAATATGATATAGTTCTTAATTTAGAAGATGTTATATATGGTGTTTCTAAAAATATAAGAATAAATGTTATACAAAAATGTAGTTTATGTAATGGTACTGGATGTAGAACAGGATATAAAAAAATTGTATGTAATATTTGTAAAGGTTCTGGTAATTTAAAGATTAAACAGGGTTTTTTTACTGTTCAACAAACTTGTCCTAATTGTAATGGAGAACGTTATATAATTAATAATCCTTGTTATATATGTAAAGGAGAAGGAGTTGAAAGATCTTTAAAAGATATATTAGTTAAAATACCTGCTGGTGTAAATAATAATGATAAAATTAGATTAATAGGTAAAGGTAATTCAGGAGTTTTTGGAAAGAACCCCGGTGATTTATATATATGTATTAAATTAAGAAAACATAATATTTTTAATAGAGATGGTAATAATTTATATTGTAAAATTCCAATTAATTTTACTATAGCTGCTTTAGGTGGAAAAATTGAAGTTCCAACTTTAGAAGGTAATATAAATTTAAAAATACCTCCTGAAACACAAACAGGAAAAATATTTAGAATAAAGAATAAAGGTATAAAATCATTAAAAAGTAATATAAAAGGTGATTTATTATGTAAAGTTTATATAGAAACTCCTGTTAATCTTAATAGATATCAGAAAAAATTATTATATAATTTAGGTTTTAGTTTAAATAATAATAAAGAAAATAATAATCCTAAATCACGAAATTTTTTCGAAAAGGTTAGAAATTTTTTTAAAAATTTTACAAAATAATTTTTATATTGGAAATTTTTTACATATATATTTTATTTTTTTTTTTATATTTTTAATAATTTTTTTATTTTCTATATTATTTAATAATTTACATATTAATTTAGCTATATAAATAGAATTTTTTTCTTTTATTCCACGTTTAGTAATTGCTGATGTACCAATTCTTATTCCAGATGTTTTTAAAGAATTTTTTTTATCATCTGGAATATAATTTTTATTAACTGTAATATTAGCTTTATTAAGTATTTTTTCTGCAGTATATCCAGATATATTTTTATTTTTTAAATTTATTAAAAATAAATGTGTTTGAGTTTTTTTAGAAACTATTTTAAATTTATTTTTATTAAATATTTTTACCATACATTTAGCATTTTTAATTATTTGTTTTTGATATTTTATAAATTTTTTACTTAATGCTTCTTTAAAACATATAGCTTTACATGCTATTATATGCATAAGTGGTCCTCCTTGAGTACCGGGAAATATTGATTTATTAATTTTATTATATAAAGACTTATTTTTAATATTTGATAATATTAAACCTCCTCGAGGACCAGCTAAAGTTTTATGTGTTGTAGATGTTACTATATGTGCATATTTTAATGGATTTGGATATAATTTAGCTGCAATTAACCCTGCTATATGTGACATATCTACTAATAAGTAACTATTTATTATATTTGAAATTTTTCTAAATTTTTTTCAATTGCATATTTTAGAAAAAGATGAATATCCTGCTATTATTAGTTTAGGTTTATATTTAATAGCTAATGATTTTATTTGTTTATAATTTATATTTTCTTTTTTATTTAATTCATAAAATATAGAATTATATATTTTTCCTGAAATATTAACTTTTGATCCATGTGTAATATGACCACCATGTGTTAATTTCATTGAAAGAATGGTATCTCCTGGTTTTAGAATAGCATTATATACTGCTAGATTTGCTTGTGAACCTGAATGTGGTTGTACATTAACATAGTCTGCATTAAATAATTTTTTAGCTCTTTTTATAGCTATATATTCTATTTTATCTATATATTTACATCCTGCATAATATCTTTTTTTATAATATCCTTCAGCATACTTATTAGTTAATATTGAACCTTGTGCTTTTAATATATTTTTACTTACGTAATTTTCTGAAGCTATTAAGTTAATAGTATTTTGTTGTCTTTTTTTTTCTAAATTAATTAATTTAAAAATTTTTTTATCTAATTTCATATTTATATTAAAAATTATATATTTTATTATATTTTATAATATTAATTATTAAAATATTGTTTTGTATTTATTTAAATATTATTTTATATATTAATATATTATTTAAAATAATTTAATATTTTTATTTATTATATATTTAATTTTTATAAAATTAATAATCATAATTATAGATAATAATATAAATTTAAATAAAATTTATATATAATTTATAAAAATATTATATTAATTATTTAATTATAATATTATTTTAAATAATTTTATAAAATTTTATTAAATATATATTTAAATATATGTTTAAATATTAAATTTTTATTTAAATGTATTTATTTATTTATATTTAATAATATAAAATTTAATTTTTTAAATTATTAAGAATTATTTAAAATTTATATATTATTATAAATTTTTAATATTTGTATGTAAAATATTTTTATTTTTAAATATTTATAATTTTATAATATAAATTTATTATATATATATATATAAAATATAATTATTATTTTAATATTAAATGTTTTTATAAAAATATTTTTAAAAAAAATTATAAAATTATAATATATATGGTTAATAATAGATAATATTATAAAATATAATTATATTTATTTAAAAAATATTTTATATATTTATTTTATATAAATAAATCTATATTAAAATTTTTTAATACAATTTAATTAATAGTTATTTAAATAGATAATTTTTTATTTTTTATATATTTTTTTAATATTTTTATTATATATTTTGATTTAGGATAAATTATTTTAATTTTTTTTTTATAATTTATATTAGATAATTCAATTATTTTAATTATTTTTTGTTTAGTTTCATATTTATTTACTATTATTTGTTTTTTTTTAATTTTATTTATATATTTATTTATATTTTTTAATTTTTTTTTTTTTGAGTATAATAATTTATTATTTTTAAATATAAAATTATGAATATTATTTATGTCATTATAAATTATAATATTAATTATATTATTTTTATTTTTTATTTTTTTTGTAAAATAATCTTCTGATATAATAAATTGAGTATTAATTTTAAAAATATTTAAATTTTTATATTTTAATTTAAATGTTTTACATATTATTGAAGATATTCTTGTACCTATTATACTTCCTGGTCCATTATTAAATGCTAAGTATTTAATTAATTTTATTTTTATATTATTTTTTTTAATTAATTTAAATATTAGTATAAGTATATATTTACTACTTGTAATTTTTGTATATTTATATTTATTAAATATTTTATTATTATAAAGTATTGAAACAGAACATAATTCTGTTGATAATTCTATAGCTAAAATGTTATTCATTTTATAATTTAATTATAATAATATAATTATTATTAATATAATTTATATTATATAATAATTAATTAGTTATTATAATATTTATTTTTATTTAATGTATATTTAATAATTTTAATAAATTTATATATTTAAATATATGTTAAATATGAATATTTTTTAAAATAATAATTTTATGATTAAAAAATGTATTAAAGGAATGAAAGATTATATTCCTAGTGATATTATAATATATAAATATATAGAAAATAAATTTAGAAAGATAATAAGTAATTATTCTTTTAATGAAGTAAATTTTCCTATATTAGAAAGAACTAATTTATATAATAAAAATTTCTATAATAATAATTTTTTTCTAAAACAAATGTATAGTTTTCTAGATAAAAATAAATTAGATATTAGTTTAAGACCTGAAGGTACTATGAGTTGTATAAGAATGTATTTAGAAAATAAATTATTTAATATTTATAATTTAAATAAATTATGATATATAGGTCCAATGTTTAGGTATGAAAATACTCAAAAAGGTAGATTGAGACAATTTTATCAAATTGGATTAGAAATATTTAATAATATAAATATAACTTCTAATTTAGAATTAATATTAATTATTAATAGATTGTTAGATGATTTAAATATTAAGGATTTATTTATATTAGAAATTAATTCTATAGGTACTTTAAATGATAGATTTAATTATATTAAAAATTTAAATTTTTTATTAAGTAGAAAAGATTATTTTATAAATGATAAAATAATTAAAAAATTTAATTTTGATGTTTTTAGACAATTAGATAAAAATAATAAAAATTATATTAATTTATTTAAAAATTTTCCATCAATAATTGATTTTTTAAATAATGAATCTTTATTAAATTTTAAAAATTTGTGTAATTATTTAAATAAATTTAATATTAATTTTATAGTTAATAAAAATTTATTTAGAGGATTAGAATATTATAATGATTTTGTTTTTGAATGAAAGTATAAATTTTGATCATCTCAAAATACAATTTGTGCTGGTGGTAGATATGATTATTTAATAAAAAATTTATATAATTTAAATATTCCTGCTGTAGGATTAGCAATTGGATTAGATAGATTAGTTTTAATTTTAAAAGAAAATAAAAGATTAATAAATAATATTAATAAAAAAATTGATATATATGTAATATCGTATTATAATGATAAAACTGTGTTATTGGGTTTATCTATAGTTGAAAATATTTTAAATTCTGATTTATATTTTTTAAATATTTATCATAATTATTTTCAATATAATAATTTAAGTAAAATTATCTTAAAAGTTTTAAAGTTAAAATGTAGATTGTTAATAATAATAAGTAAAAAGGAATTTAAAAAAAAGATTATTACAATTAAAGATTTATATTTTAATAAACAATTTTTTATTTCTTTTAAAAAGAATATAGTTAATTTTATAAGTAATTTATTAAAAATTAATTAATTTTAAAAATATAATTTAAATTATATATAAAAATTTTATGTTTATAATTTCTTTAATTGGAAGTTCAAAAGTAGGTAAAACTAGTTTATTTAATAAATTAATAAATAATAATGATTTTTTAAATATTAATAATTTATTTGATTTTAGTTATGGTTTAAAATATTTTAAAAAAAAATTTTTTATTTTTATAGATAATATTAATTTTGATATTTTTAATAAAAAAAATTTTAACAATAGTAATATATATTTTAAATTATATAAAAAATTTATATTAAATTTAAAAAATTCAGATTTAATTTGTTTATTAGTTGATTCACATTTAAATATTTTAGATAAAGATATTTATTTTTATAAAAATATAGTAAAAAAATTTAATAATAATATTGTTTTAATAGTAAGTAAAATAGATTTATTAAATGCTAATAATAGATTTATTATATATAAATTTTATTCTTTAGGTATTAAATATATATTTACTATATCAATTTATAAAAAGTATATGTTAAAAGATTTATTAAATAATTTATATTTAATATTAATTAAAAATTTTAAAAATAATGATTTTTTTAAATATTTATTAAAATATTGTGTTAATTTAAATAAATATGATAAATTATATAATTTATATTTATTAAAAAATAATAAAAATTTAAAATGTATTAATATTGTCATTTTAGGTAAAACTAATGTAGGAAAGTCTACTTTATTAAATAATATTTGTAAATGTAATTGTTCTTTTGTATCAAGTTTTGAAAATACCACTAAGGAATTTATTTTTTATAATTTAGTATTTAATAATATAAAATTTTTAATTTCAGATTCACCTGGTATTAGTAAAATGTTTTTTAATAAATATTATTCATTTTTTAAATTTTTTAAAAAAATAAATATTTTTAATATAATTTTATTTACTATAGATATTAATATAGGACTAACTAAGTATGATTTATATTTAATAAAATTTTTATTAGTTAAAGGTAAAATTGTTTTTATTATTTTTAATAAATGTGAAAAATTAAATAAAAATGATAATTTAAAATATGAGAAATATATAAAAAAAAAATATGGTTTTATTAGAAATATTTTTATATTTTTTATTTCTGCTTTAAATTTAAAAGAAAAATTTTTATTTAAATTATTTAAATTAATTAATAAAAATTATAATAAAATTTTTAATTATAATATAAGTACATATAAAATAAATAAAATTTTAAAATTAGCTTTAAAAAATTTTAGTGAAAAAAATAATTTTAATAATTTAATTAAGTTAAAATATGCCCATATAGGTGGTTATAATCCTTTAACTATTATTATACATGGTAAAAAAGTTAATTATATAAATTTATCTTATAAAAATTATTTAATAAATTTTTATACTAGATATTTAAAAATTTTTGGATATAATATTAATATTAGATTTAAAGAATGTTATAATCCTTATATTAGTATATATAAGAAAAAATAAAATTATAAAATTTGATAATCGCTATTTTATATTTATTATAAAATAGAGGAAAGTCCGGACTCCATAGGACATAATGCCAGATAATATCTGGAAAAATATATAATAAATATATTTTATGAAAAGTGCAACAGAAAATAACCGCCTAAATATATTTTAGGCAAGGGTGAAAAAGTATTATTAAATAATACTATATATTATAGTAATATAATATATGTGTAAACTCCATTAGGAGCAAAGCTAAATTTTAATATTAGATATATTAATTTTAAGATTTATTTAAAATTAAACAATATATTGTCCGTATATATATATATAATATTATGGTAAGCTGCTTGAGCTAATAAGTAATTATTAGTCTAGATCAATGATTATCTTATTTAAATTATATTTAAATAAACAGAATCCGGCTTATAAATTTTATTTTTTATTTTTTCTATTAATTAATATTTTAAATATATATTTAATTTTATATATAATATTATAAATTTTTTTAATATTATATATAAATATTATTTGTATTATTAATAATATTAATATATATATTAATATAATTTTTTTAATAAAATTAATATGATTAATTTTATTTATTTTATTTAGAATTATTAAAATTGATAAATTATTTATTATTAAAAATATTATAATTGTAGTTAAATAAAATAATATTATAATTAATATTATTTTATTTTTTATTATTTTAATTTTTTTTTTAAAATTATTTATTTTATTATTTATAAATTTTAATATTATATTATTTATATTTAAAAAATTTTTAATAATCATTATTTTATGTATATTAATTTATTAATTTATTATATATTATAATGATTAAAATTTTTATTAAATTTAATATTTAATTATGTTAAAAATATTTAATACTTTATCTAAAAAAAAAGAAATATTTTATCCTTTTTTAAAAAATAATATTAATATTTATGTTTGCGGAGTTACTACTTCTAGTTATTGTCATATAGGACATGGTAGAACTTTTTATTTTTTTGATGTATTAATTAAATATTTAAAATATTTAGGATATAATTGTAATTATATAAGAAATATAACTGATATTGATAATAAAATTATAGAGAAATCTAATAAAAAAAATATTTCTTTAAGTGTATTATCAAATATTATGATTAATAATATGCATAATGATTTTAATAATTTAAATTTATCTACTCCTAATTTAGAACCTAGGATTACTGATAATATTAATATTATAATATTATCTATAATAAAATTATTAAAAAATAATTATGCTTATATAGATATTAATGGTAATGTTATTTTTTCTTTAAAAAATTTTTACAATAAATATAAATATTTTTTTTTTAATTCAAAAAATAATATAATTAAGGAAAATAATTTTATTTTATGAAAATTAAATAAAAAAAATGATTTAAATGGTTGAAATTCTCCTTGAGGTTTAGGTAGACCTGGTTGACATATAGAATGTTCTGTAATAAGTAATAATTATTTAAATAATATAATTGATATACATGGAGGCGGTTCTGATTTAATTTTTCCTCATCATGAAAATGAATTAATTCAATCAAAATGTTTATTTGATATTAATTATAATATAAAATATTGAATGCATACTGGTTTAGTAATATATGATGGTAATAAATTATCAAAATCAAATAATAAAATATTCTTATTATACAAACTATTAAATAAATATTTTCCAGATGTAATTAAATATTATTTATTATCTAAACATTATAGGAAGAATTTAAATTTTGATATAAACATTTTAGATATTTGTAAAAAAACTATAAATAAATTATATTTAGGTATACATGGTTTAGATTTAAATTTAAGTTTTACTAAAAATGATATTTCTTTTTTTAATTATTATGATAATATTTTTTTAAATTATATGAATAATGATTTAAATATTCCAGGAGTTCATAAATTATTATTTTTAATGTTATCTGAAATAAATAAATTAAGACATAAGAATTTTATTTTAGCTAGTAAATTAGCTATAAAAATGAAATATTATGCTAGTTTTTTAGGTTTATTAGAATATGATAGTAAATATTTTTTAACTAATAAATATTTTTATAAAAAAAAATATTATTTAAAATTAATTAATAAAATTAAATTTTTAATTAATTATAGAAATGAAGAACGTAAAAAAAATAATTGAAAAAAAGCTGATTTATTACGTAAAAAATTAAGAAAATTAAATGTTATTATAAATGATAAGGATGATTATATAACAGAATGATTTTTTATTAATTAAAATTTATTATTTTTATTTTTATTTTTATATATTTTCATAATATTTTTAATTAATATTGCTATTGTCATAGGTCCTATACCTCCTGGTACTGCACTTATATATTTTATTTTATTTATAATAGGTTTATAATTTATATCTCCTTTAACTTTTTTATTATTATCAATATTAATACCTACATCAATAATTATAGAATTTTTTTTTATTGATTTTATAGGAATAATATTATATTTTCCTATTGCAGATATTAATATATCTGCTTTTTTTATATATTTTTTAATATTTTTAGTATATTTATTAATAATAGTTACAGTACATTTTTTATTAATTAATAACATATTTGTTGGTTTACCTATTAAATTAGAACATCCTATTATTAGAATATTAATACCTATTATATTTATTTTATATATATTTAATAATTTTATAATAGCTTTTGATGTACATGGAATAATATATGGATTTCCTTGTGATAATTTACCTATATTATAATAATGTAGTCCATCTACATCTTTATATGGATTAATACTATTAATTATATTATTAGTATTTAAATTTTTTGGTAATGGTAATTGTATTAATATACAATCTATATTTTTGTTATAATTAAATTTTTTAATTAATTTTATTATATTATTTTCATTTATATTATTTTTAAAATTATATATTTTATATTTAATACCTATGTATCTGAAAATTTTACATTTATTTTTAATATATATTTTAGATGATTCATTATTACCTATATTTATTATAATTATATATGGTAATTTTTTATTATTTCTTTTTAAATTTAATATATTTTTTTTAATTTTATATTTAATTTTTTTTAGATATTTAATTCCATATATAAATTTTTTTTTATTATTTATAATATTTGACATTTTTATTTTAATAATTTATAACTTATATATAAGTATTATTAATATGCGCTCTTAGCTCAGTGGATAGAGCAACAGCCTTCTAAGCTGTAGGTCACAGGTTCAAATCCTGTAGAGCGTGTTTATTATTTATTAAATGGATTATTAGTTAATGATATTTTAAGTACTTTTTTAATATTTTTTACATAATATATTTTTAAATTTTTTATTATATTTTTAGGTATTTCTTGTAAATCTTTTTTATTATTATATGGTATTATAACTTTTTTAATACCTCCTCTTAATGCTGCTAATAATTTTTCTTTAAGTCCTCCTATGGGTAAGATATCTCCGTTTAGTGTTATTTCTCCTGTCATAGCTATATAAGATTTAATTGCATTTTTAGTTAATGTAGATACTAATGATGTACAGACAGCTATACCTGCACTAGGACCATCTTTAGGAGTTGCTCCTTCAGGTATATGAACATGTATATCTTTTTTTAAATAAAAATTTTTTTTTATTTTTAAATATTTAGTTAAAGATCTAACTACTGTTAATGCAGCTTGTATTGATTCTTGCATTACTTTTCCTAATGATCCTGTATATGTTAATTTTCCTTTTCCATCAATACATCTTGATTCTATAATTAGTAATTCTCCTCCTACTTCTGTTCAAGCTAGTCCTGTAACTTGTCCTATTTTATTAATTTTTTTAGCTTTACCAAAATCAAATTTTTTTATTCCTAAATATTTTTTAATATTTTTTTTTTTAATTATAATTTTTTTATTATTATTTAATTTTAATAAAATTTGTTTAACAGATTTTCTACATATTTTTGATATTTCTCTTTCTAAACTTCTTACTCCTGACTCTCTAGTATAATATCTAATTATTTCAATTATAGTTTCTTTTTTAATTTTTATTTCGTTGTTTTTTAATGCATTATTTTTAATTTGTTTTGGTATTAAATATTTAATAGCTATATTTTTTTTTTCTTCTTCTGTATATCCAACTATTTTAATAACTTCCATTCTATCTAATAATGGAAATGGTATATTATTTATAGAATTAGCTGTAGCTACAAACATAATATTTGATAGGTCATAATCTATTTCTATATAATTATCATTAAAGCTATTATTTTGTTCAGGATCTAAAACTTCTAGTAATGCTGATGATGGATCTCCTCTTAGATCATTAGATATTTTATCTATTTCATCTAATAAGAATAAAGGATTTTTAACTTTAGTTTTAATTATTTGTTGTATTATTTTTCCAGGCATAGATCCTATATATGTTCTTCTATGTCCTCTAATTTCTGCTTCATCTCTTATACCTCCTAAAGATATTTTAGTATATTTTCTTCCTGTAGCTTTTGCTATTGATTTACCTAAAGATGTTTTACCTACTCCAGGAGGTCCTATAAAGCATAATATTGGTCCTTTAATTTTATTTGATCTATTTTGTACAGCTAAATATTCTAGTATTCTTTCTTTTACATGATTAAGACCAAAATGATCTATATCTAATATTTTTTTAGCTTTTTTTAAATCTTTTTTAATTCTATTTTTTTTATATCAAGGTATTTGAAGTACTCAATCTATATATGTTCTAGAAATATTAGCTTCAGCAGACATTGGTGGCATCATTTTAAATTTTTTTAATTCAGATTCCGCTTTTTCTCTAGCTTCTTTTGGCATTTTTAATGTTAATATTTTATTTTTAATTAAATTATATTCATTAGAAATATCATCTATATAATTTAATTCTTTTTGTATTGCTTTCATTTGTTCATTTAAATAATATTCCCTTTGACTTTTTTCCATTTGTTTTTTAATTCTATTTCTAATTTTTTTTTCTATTTTTAATATATCAATTTCAGATTCTATTTTAACCATTAAATATTCTAATCTTTTATTTATATCTTTTATTTCTAATATATGTTGTTTTTCTGATAATTTTAATGAAATATGAGATGCTATAGTATCAGCTAATTTTACTGAATTATTAATATTATTTAATGAATTTAAAACTTCTTGAGGTATTTTTTTATTTAATTGAATATATATTTCAAATTGATTTATTATAGTTTTAATTAATATATTATGTTCTTTATTTTTTTTTTTTATAGTTTTTATTTTTTTAATAGTTGCTATAAAACATTTATTTTCTTCTTTTATATTTATTATTTTAGCTCTATATAGTCCTTCAATTAATACTTTGACTGTTCCATCTGGTAATTTTAATATTTGTAGTATAGATGATATAGTACCTATACTAAATAAATCGTTTATTTTAGGATTTTCTATTGATGATTTTTTTTGTGCAATTAACATAATTTTTTTATTTTGTTTCATTGCCATTTCTAAACATAAAATAGATTGTTTACGTCCTACAAATAATGGTACTATCATATTAGGATATATAACTATATCTCTTAAAGGTAGAACTGGTATTTTATTATTTAATTTTTTAATATCATTTAGATATTTTTTAGATTCGTTTTTTTCTTTCATTATTAAATAAAATTTATATTTATTATTATTTTTAATTTAATTTTAATTTTATTAATTTATTTTTTAATTTAATTATAAATTTTGATTTTTTATAAAATTTTTATCAATTATTATTTCTTTATCTTTTATTGAATTAATATTATACATTGTATTAAATAGTATATTTTCTATTACATATTTTAATGATCTAGCTCCTATATTTTTTTTTATTGCCATATCAGCTATTTTATTTATTGCATCTTTTTTAAATATTAGATTAATATTTTCTAATTTAAATAATTTTTTATAATATTTAATTATGGAGTTTTTTGTTTTTATTAATATTTTTATAAAATGTTTTTTATTTAAATTTTGTAATTTAGATATTATAGGGAATCTTCCTACAAATTCGGGTATAAATCCAAATTCAATTATATCTTTATATTCAATATTATATTTTTCCTTTAAATTTTTTTTTTTAGAATTATATCCTATATTATTAATATTTAATCTTTTTTTTATAATATTATCTATATTATTAAAAGTGCCTCCACATATAAATAATATATTATTAGTATTTATTTGAATATTTTGTTGTTGTGGATGTTTTCTTCCTCCAAAAGTTGATACTGATGATATTGTACCTTCAATTATTTTAAGTAAAGATTGTTGAACTCCTTCTCCTGATACATCTCTTGTTATAGAAATATTATATTTTTTTTTAGCTATTTTATCAATTTCATCTATATATATTATTCCATATTCGGCTTTTTCTATATTAAATTTACATTTTTGTATTAATCTTAATAGTATATTTTCTACATCATCTCCTACATATCCAGCTTGTGTTAATGTAGTAGCATCAGTTATTACCATAGGTATATCTAATATATTAGATATAGTTTTAGCTATTAATGTTTTACCGCTTCCTGTAGGTCCTATTAATAATATATTTGATTTATATAAATTTATATATTTACTATATTTATTATGATTAATTAGTTTTAAATGATTATATATTGATACTGAAATTTTTTTTTTAGTTTTATTATGTCCTATAACATATTTATCTATTTCTTTTTTTAATAATTTAGGATTATATTTATTTAGATTTATTGGATTTTTAATATTTATTTTTTTATTATATAATTTATTATAACATTTATTACATATATAATTTTTATTTTCATTTATAAAAATATCAAGTTTTTTGATTTTACAAATATTACATATTTTTTTTTTATAATAATATTTTATATTATTCATTTTTTTAATATAATATTTATTTAAGTTTTATTTTTTATAATTTTATCTATTAATCCATAATTTAATGCTTCCTTAGCTGTAAAATATTTATCTCTTTCTGTATCTCTTTTTATTTTTTTAATATTATTCCCAGTATTTTTTGATAGTAATTTAATTAAATTTTTTTTAACTCTTAATATTTCTTTTGTTTGTATTTTTATATCTGTAGCTTGTCCTTTAAATGTAGCTAGTGGTTGATGTATCATAATATTTGAATTAGGTAAACTAAATCTTTTTTTTTTTGAACCTGAAGACAATAAAAATGCTCCCATTGAATATGCTTGTCCTATACATACAGTATTTATATTAGGTTTTATAAATTTCATTGTATCATATATTGACATTCCTGATGTTACCATTCCACCTGGAGAATTTATATAAATAAAAATATCTTTTTTATTATTTTTATATTCTAAATATAATAATTGTGAAATTATATTATTTGATAGTTCATTATTTATTATTCCAGTAAGAAATATTATTCTATTATTTAATAATTTTAAATATATATTATTCATTTTTTTTAAATTTTTTTTTTAATATTTTATTATATATATAATTATTAATTGAATATATTATTTATTTTTATATTTATATATTATTAAAACAAATTTTATGTAAAATTTTATTTATTAATTTATAATCATTTTTTGATCCAAATTTTTTTATTAGTTCAATATTTTCATTAATTATAACTTTAATTGGTAATGTTTTTTTTATTTTAATTTCATATATAGCCATATATAAAATATATTTTTCAATTAATCCTATATATCTAGTATTTTTTTTTATATTAATTTTAATAATTTTTTTTATAAATTTTATATTTTTTATAATACCATTTAATATTTTAAATAAATATTTAATATTTATTTTATTAAATATATTTTTTTTTATTATTTTAAATTCATTAGTTTTTTTTTTAATATTATTATTTTTTGATACTATTAATGAATATAAAATTTGCAAAGCAATTTCTCTAGTTTTTTTATTTTTTTTAAAATTCAATTTTTAACCTTTTATTAATTATATAAATTTTAATATTTATATTTTATTTCTAAAAATTATTCTTCCTTTATTAAGGTCATAATGTGTTATTTGTACTATTACTTTATCACCATTTAATATTCTTATATAATTTTTTCTCATTCTTCCTGAAATATGTGCTATTATTTTTGATCCATTTTCTAATTTTACTCTAAACATAGTATTAGGTAATGTTTCTACTATTATTCCTTTTAATTCTATATTTTTTTCTTTTATCATAATTAATTTATTTATATATAATAATAATATTTATTTTAAATTATTTTTTTTATAAATAAAAGATTTATATATTTTCTAAATAATTTTGTACATCTAAAGCTGCTATACATCCTGAAGAAGAAGCTGTTATAATTTGTTTATATTTATAATTTGTTACATCACCTGATGCAAATATACCTTTAATATTAGTCATTGATTTATATTTATTTTTTTTATAATTTGTAATTATATATTTTTTTTTATTTAATTTTATATATTTTTTAAAAATTTTACTATTTGGTATATTACCAATTGCTAAAAATAATCCATTTATATAAATATTTTTTTTTTTATTTTTATTTATATATTTTAATTTAATTAAAATTAAATTATTTATTTTTTTAATTTTATATATAGTATAATTTTTTAAAATAATTATTTTTTTTTGATATATTTTTTTTTTTATTTTTTTATATAAAATTTTATCAATTTTAAATTTATTATTTCTATGTATTAAAAATATTTTTTTTGTAAAATTACATAATGTTAAACATTCTTCAGCTGCATTATTTCCACCTCCTACTACTGCAACTATTTTATTTTTATAAAAATATCCATCACAATTTGTGCATGTAGATATATTTTTACCATATAATTTTTTCTCTATTTTAAATCCAAGCATTCTAGGTCTACATCCTGTAGCTATTATTATACTTTTTGATAAATATTTTTTAAATTTTCCATATATTTCAAATGGTTTTTTTTTAAAATTTATTTTAATTATTTCATCATTTATAATTATAGTTTTAAATTTTAATGCTTGTTTTTTCATATTTTTCATTAATTTATATCCATTAATTTTTTTATATGAACCAGGTCAATTTTCAATATTATTTGAATTTATTATTTGTCCTCCATCATTTATTCCAGTAATTAATATCGGTTTTAAATTAAGTCTTGATGCATATATTGCAGCTGTATATCCAGATGGACCTGCTCCTATTATTAATAATTTTAATATTTTATTCATATTATATTAATATTTAATGTTAATTATTTTAATTAAATAAAGTATAATAATATTATTATAAATTTTAAATTTATTAAATATTATATAATTATAATGTTAAATATAAAGTTGTTATTTAATAATATAGATAAATTTTTAAAAAAAATAAAATATCGTGTATCTAATGATTTAAATATTAAATTATTATTAGAAATTTATAATGATTATAAAAAAATTAAATTTGATATTGAATTTTTACAGTTTAAAAAAAATTATCTATCTAATAAATGTTTTTTTTATAAAAATAAAAATATTGATATTTTGGATTTAATTAATTTTATTAAATTAATAAAAGAAAATATTATATTTAAAAAAAATAAATTAAAGATTTTATTTTTGAAATTAAATAATTTTATATTAAATATTCCTAATATTCCTTTAAAAGATGTTCCAATTGGTAAAAATGATAAAAATAATAAAATTATTAATTATTGAGGAAATAATAATAAAAAATATAATTTCAAAATTTTAGATCATATTAAATTATGTAAATACACAGATAATTTAAATTTTAAACAATCATCTTTTTTAAGTGGTTCATCATTTGTAGTTATGAAAAATATTATTGCTATGTTATATAGATCTATATCTTCTTTTATGATTGATTATCATGTTAATAAAAATAAATATAATGAAGTATATGTTCCTTATATTGTAAAAATTAATTCTTTATATAATGCTGGTCAATTACCTAAATTTAAAGATAATATATTTTATGTACATAAAAATAATAATATTAATAATTATAAATTTGCATTAATACCTACTTCAGAAGTAGCTTTAATAAATTTATTTAAAGATAAAATTTTTAAAGAATTTGAGTTACCAGTTAATTTAGTTTCTAATACTCCTTGTTTTAGAGCTGAATCTATTTCATATGGAAAGAGTAATAAAGGATTAATTAGATTAAATCAATTTGATAAAGTAGAATTAATTAAAATAGTTAAACCAAGTGATTCTTTAATATCTTTAGATAAATTAACAAATGATGCTGAAAAAATTTTAAAATTATTAAAAATACCTTATAGAAGAGTATTATTATCAACTGGTTCTATGAGTTTTAGTTCTTGTAAAACTTATGATATTGAATTTTGATCACCTGTTAGTAAAAAATTTCTAGAAGTTTCTTCTTGTTCTAATACATCTGATTTTCAATCTAGAAGGATTAATATTAAATATTATGATGTTATAAAAAATAAAAAAATTTTTGTTCATATTATAAATGGATCAGGATTAGCTGTAGGTAGAACTTTGATAGCAATATTAGATAATTTTCAAATTGATAAAAGAATAGTAAAAATTCCAAAAGTTTTAATTAAATATATGAATGGTATAAAATATATAAATTTTAATAAATAATTTATAATTTTTTATGAATAAAAAAATTTTTATAGCACCTTTATTTAAATATTTTGATTTACATAGTTATTATTTATATAAATTATTAATGAATAATATTTATATATATACAGGTATGATACATACTTCTAATTTTTTAAATAATTATAAATATTATAATAATTTTTTAAGTAAATTAGATAATAATAGTACTATAATTCAATTTATTGGAAATAATTATAAAGATTTATATAAATGTATTAAATTTATTAATAAATTTAATTTTTGTGAAATAAATTTCAATTTAGGTTGTTCTTCTAATAATGCAAAAAAGTGTAATTATGGAATATTTTTAATGAATAATTTAAATTTAATTATTAATTGTTTAAATTCTATTGATGATGCTAGTAATAAAAATATAACTATTTCAATAAAAAGTAGAATAGGTTTATATAATATATCTTATAATTATTTGTTAGATTTTATAGGTAATATTTCTTTAAATACTTCATGTAAAAAGTTTATTATTCATGCACGTAATATATTAAAGAATAATTATTCAACATATTTAAATTTAAATAAACCTATTTTAAATTATAAAATTATTTATAAATTAAAAAAGGATTTACCATATTTAAATATAGTTATTAATGGAAATATAAAAAATTTATTTGATATTAGAAATCATTTATTATATGTAGATGGAGTTATGATAGGTAGAGGTATATATTTTAATCCATTATTTTTAATTGCTATAAAAAATTATATTTTAAATAATAATTATATTAATACTTATAAAGTAGATAATTTTAATCAAAATTTATTTTTTTATAAAAATAAAGTTTCTAAATATATAATTTATATTTTTTATAAATTATATAATTATATAATTTTACAAAAAGATAATATAAATTTATATAATATAATTAAACATTATATATATATTTTTAATAATATTAAATATGCTTCAATTTTTAGAAAAAGAATATTAGATTCTTTAAATTATTTTAATAATTTTAATTATTATTATAATTTTATATATTTTATATTTAAAGATTTTATTTAGATTTTGCTTTTTTAAATGCTTCAATCATTGTATTAAAACAATTTTTTTCTTTAAATTTAATATTTTTATTTTTAATTTTTTTATCTATAAAAATTTTTAAATTTATTAATCTATTTTTTTTGTCTATTTTATATATTTTAGTTTTTATAATATTATTAATTTGAAAATTTTTTACTATATTTTTATTATTTTTTTCAATATTTATTAAACCTTTTATACTGTCTTCTATTAAAACTTTAATTATATTTTTTTTAATTTTTATAATTTTACAATTAATTAATTTATTTTTTTTATATAATAAATATTTATTAAATGGATCTTCTTGTAATTGTTTTATTCCTAATGATATTCTTTCTTTT
The DNA here is from genome assembly GCA_015134355.1 of Candidatus Stammera capleta. Taxonomy (GTDB): domain Bacteria; phylum Pseudomonadota; class Gammaproteobacteria; order Enterobacterales; family Enterobacteriaceae; genus Stammera; species Stammera capleta_L. Next base: position 29,511 of record CP043978.1, on the reverse strand, counting down.
TTTATATCTATTTGTAAAATTTTTGATTTAATTACACTACCTTTTTTATATATTTTATTTATATTTTCTTGATTATTAATTTTTCATGATATATCTTTACTATGTATTAGACCATCTATTCCATTTTTAAATCCTATAAATATTCCAAAATCTGTTATTGATTTTATTTTACCTTTTATATTATCTCCTATATTATGATTTTCACTAAAATTTATTCATGGATTAGGTTTACATTGTTTTATTCCTAATGATATTCTTCTTTTTATTTTATCAATTTTTAATATTATAGCTTTTATTTTTTCACCTATATTAAAAATTTTAAATGGATTTATGTTTTTATTTATTCAATCAATTTCAGATATATGAGCTAATCCTTCAATACCTTCTTCAATTTCTATAAAACATCCATAATCTGTTAAGTTTGTTATTTTACCTCTTATTTTTGTATTTTTAGGATATTTTTTTTCTATATTTTCTCATGGATCTTTAGTTAATTGTTTTAAACCTAATGATACTCTATTATTATCTTTATCAAATTTTATTATTTTAATTTGTATTTCTTGTCCTATATTTAAAATTTCATTAGGATGCCTTATTCTTTTTCATGATATATCAGTAATATGTAATAGTCCATCTAAACCTCCTAAGTCTATAAAAGCTCCGTAATCTGTTAAATTTTTTACTATTCCATTAATTATAGAACCTTCATATATTTTTTTTAATAATTTTTTTTTTTCTATATTATTATCATTAATAATAGCTGCTTTTCTAGATAAAACAATATTATTATTTTTTTTATCTAATTTTATTACTTTAAAATCTAATAATTTTCCTTCAAATATTGTTGTGTCTTTTATTGGTTTTATATCTATTAAAGATCCTGGTAAAAAACATTTTATTCCATTTATATCTGCTGTAAATCCTCCTTTTACTCTACCAATTATTATACCTTTAATTATTTTAGATTGTGTATATGATAATTCTAAGTTATTTCATGTTTCATATTTTTTAGCTTTTTCTCTGGATAATATTGTTTGTCCATTTCCAGATTCAAAACTATCTATAAATAATTTTACTTTATCGTTTATTTTTATTTTTGTTTTACCTTTATAGTTTTTAAATTCTTCTATAGGTATATAGGATTCTGATTTTAGTCCTGAATCTACTATTACATTATTATTTTTTATATCAATTATTTTACATTTAATAATTGATCCATATTTTATTTTAGTTTTTTTAATTATTTTATTAAATAATTTATTAAATATTTCTGACATTTTTTTTTAAATTTTTATTTTAATTTTTTAATATATAATATTTTTAATATATATATTTTATTAGAAAGGAATATCATCAAAATCTATTGATATATCTTCGTCTTTTTCTTTAATTTTTTTACTATTGATAGTTTTATCTTTATTAAAATTTTTATTTTTTTTATTTATTTTTTTATTATTTTTAATATTTTTATATCCTAACATTTGCATAGTACCATTCATATTTACTATTATTTCTGTTATATATCTATCATTTCCTTCTTTGTCTTGTCATTTTCTAGTTTGTAATGATCCTTCTATATATACTTGAGATCCTTTTTTTAAATATTCTGATGCTATTTCTGCTAATTTTCCAAATAAAATAACTCTATGTCATTCTATTTTTTCTTTATTTTCTCCTGTTTTTTTATCTTTTCATATTTCAGAAGTAGCAATATTTAAGTTAGTTATAGTATTTCCATTAGATGTATATCTTGTTTCAGGATTTTGACCTAAGTTTCCTATTATTATTACTTTGTTAATACCTTTGCTAGCCATATTTTAATTATATTATTTTTTTTTAATAAATTTATTTTATCATAAAAATATATTTTATTTTTATATTTTAGTAATTATATTCTGTAGAAGCATAATTATCAAATCTTGAAATTTTTCCATTAAACATTAAATGTATTGTACCTGTTGGTCCATTTCTTTGTTTACCTATTATAATTTCGGCTATACCTTTCATATCTGAATTTTCATAATATACTTCGTCTCTATATATAAATATAATTAAATCTGCATCTTGTTCTATGGAACCTGACTCTCTTAGATCTGAGTTTACAGGTCTTTTATCTGATCTTTGTTCAGATGATCTATTTAATTGTGATAAAGCTATTATAGGAATTTTTAATTCTTTAGCTAATATTTTTAATGATCTTGATATATCAGCTATTTCTAATGTTCTATTTTCTAAAAAACTTGATGATTTCATTAATTGTAAATAATCTATCATAACAATACTTAATCCTTTATTTTCTCTATAAATTTTTCTTGTTCTTGATTTTATATCATTAGGTGTTAAATTACATGAATCATCTATAAATATATTTTTTTTTTTTTCTAATAATTTTATTGTACTTGATATTCTAATTCAATCTTTGTTATTTAATTTACCTGTTTTAATTTTATTTTGGTTAACTCTTGATAGTGAAGAAATTAGTCTAGTAATTATTTGTTCTGATGACATTTCTAAACTAAATATTAATATAGGTTTTTTATGTGACATAGCTATATTTTCACATATATTCATTGCAAATGTTGTTTTACCCATAGATGGTCTAGCAGCAATTATAATTAAATCAGATTTTTGAAAACCAAATGTTTTTTTGTTTAGATCTATATATCCTGTATCTATTCCTGTAATTTCTTTTTTAGGATTTTTATATAATTTTTTTATTTTATATTTAGTATTTTTTATTATATTTTTAATATTTATTGGTTTTTTATCTTTAAATATTTTTTTTTCTGATATTTTAAATATTTTAGATTCTGCTATATCTATTATATCTTTACTATTTTTACCTTCTGGGTGAAAACTATATGTAATTATTTCATTAGATATATTAATTATTTCTCTTAATATAGATTTTTCTTTAATTATTTCCGCATAATAATCTATATTTGATACACTAGGAACATTTTGTGATAATTCTGCTAAATATTCAAATCCTCCTATAATATTTAATTTTTTATTTTTTTTTAATGATTCTGATAATGTTATAAGGTCTATAGGTTTATATGTTTCAGAAAGTTTTTGCATTTCATTAAATATAATTTGATGTGATTTGCTAAAAAAATCTTCTAAATTTATTATTTCATATATATTTTCTCATTTTTCATTATCTAGCATTAATCCACCTAATACTGATTGTTCTGCTTCTATAGAAGAAGGAGGAATATTTATATTTTTATTATTGTAAATTATTTTTTTAAAATTTTTCATTATTTATATATTTTTATTAAAATTTTATAAATTATTTTATATATAATATTTTTAATTAAATTTATATTATTTAAAAATTAATTTTTTATAAAATTTATAATTAATTAATATTTTATTTTATTTTTTTTATTTTAATTAATTAATTTTTAATTTTATATTAAATATATTTATTTATTTTTATTTTAATTCTATTTATAATTTTTATTTATATATAATAATAATTTAGTAGAATGTATTATTTTTTTTTTATATAATATTCATTTTTTAGGTATTATTATATTATTATTTTTTTTAAATGTTTCTATATATATAAATGTATTTTTTTTTATTATTTTATTTTCATTAATTAATTTTATTATATTATTTATATAATTATTTTTATATGGTGGATCTATAAATATTATATTAAATTTTTTTTTATTTTTTTTTAATCATTTAATTGAATCTTTTATATAAATTTTAAAATATTTATTTTTTATAGTTTTAAAATTTTTTTTTATTAATTTAGCTATTTTATAATTTTTTTCTATTAATGTTACATGTTTTGCTTTTCTTGATAATGATTCTAAACTTAAAGATCCAGTTCCCGCAAAACAATCTAGACATATTTTATTTTTTATAAATGGATTTAATCATTCAAATAATATTTTTTTTGTTATTGATGTAGTAGGTTTAAGTATATTTTTTTTAATTACATAAATTATTTTACCTTTATATTTTCCTGATATAATCTTCATATATATTATTATAAATTATTAATTTTTAATTTTATAAATATTTTATATTTTATTTAAATAGTAATTTATTTAAATATTATCTATAATATATTTATATTAATAATAATAATATTTAAAGATAAATTTATAATTATATTTAAGTATATATTTATTTAAATATAATTTTTTTAAAGTATTAATTGTATTTAATATATTTATATACTTTTTTATTATTTTTATTTTATATTTATATTTTATTAAAGAGAATTTATATGTCAATTACTAAAATTAGTAATTTTAATATATTTAATTTAGGTAGTTTAGATTCTTATATATATATAGTTAATTCATTTCCAATTTTATCTTTAGATAAAGAATATGAATTATTAAATAAATTTTATTATTTAAAAGATTTACAATTTGCAAAAAAGTTAATAGTTTTAAATTTACGTTTTGTTGTAAATATTGCTAAAAATTATTCTGGTTATGGATTATCTATAGCAGATTTAATTCAAGAGGGTAATATAGGATTAATTAAAGCTGTTAATAAATTTAATCCTTCATTTAAAATTAGATTAATTTCTTTTGCTATTTATTGAATAAAATCTGAAATACATGAATTTATTTTAAAAAATTGACGTATAGTTAAAATAGCTACTACTAAATCTCAGCGTAAATTATTTTTTAATTTAAGAAAAATAAAAAAGAGAATAGGATGATTTAATAATAAAGAAATAAAAAATATTTCAAAAAAATTATCTGTATCTAAAAAAGATATTTATGAAATGGAATTAAGAATGTTTTCTAAAGATATTAATTTAAGTTTTAAAAAAGAATATAATAATTATAATAAAAATTTTAATTATATTGATTTATGAGATAAATGTTCTAATTTTACAAATGATTTTGAATATTTAAATTGAAAGAAATATATTTTAAAAAAATTAAAATTAGCTTTTATGTGTTTAGATGATAGAAGTAAAAATATTATTAAGAGTAGATGATTAAATAAAAAAAAAGTTACTTTACAAAAATTAGCTATTTATTATAATATTTCTGCTGAAAGAATAAGACAATTAGAAAAAAATGCTATTAATAAATTAAGATTATTTTTGTTTAAATTAAAATAATTTAACAAATTTTATAATATAAATTAATTTAAGGATATTATGTGACTACAATATTAAGTGTAAGAAAAGATAATTTAGTTGTTATGGGTGGAGATGGTCAAGCTACTTTAGGTAATACTATTATAAAAGGTAATGTTAAAAAAGTTAGAAAATTATATAATAATAAGGTAATAGCTGGATTTGCTGGAAGTACAGCTGATGCATTTACTTTATTTGAATATTTTGAAAAAAAATTAGAAATGTATCAAGGTCATATAATTAAATCAGCTGTAGAATTAGCGAAAGATTGAAGAACTGATAAAATTTTAAGAAAATTAGAAGCTTTATTAGCTATTACAGATATAAATCATTCTTTAATAATTACTGGTAATGGAGATGTAATTCAGCCGGAAAATGATTTAATAGCAATAGGTAGTGGTGGAATATATGCTTTTTCTGCTGCAAAAGCTTTAATAGAAAATACTGATTTAAATTCTTTTGATATTGTTAAAAAATCTTTATATATAGCGGCTGATGTATGTGTTTATACAAATCATATGTTTACTATAGAGAAATTGTGTTATAAAAATAATAATATTATAAAATAATTAAGGTAGTTATTTATGTATAATGAAATGATTCCTAAAGAAATAGTTAATGAATTAAATAAATTTATTGTAAGTCAATATGATGCTAAAAAAGCTGTTTCTATAGCTTTAAGAAATAGATGAAGAAGAATGCAATTAAATGATGATTTAAAAAATGAAATAACTCCTAAAAATATATTAATGATAGGTTCTACTGGTGTTGGTAAAACAGAGATAGCACGTCGTTTAGCAAAATTAAGTAATTCTCCTTTTATTAAAGTTGAAGCTACTAAATTTACTGAAGTTGGTTATGTTGGCAAAGAAGTTGATTCTATTATAAGAGATTTAACTGATTATGCAGTTAAAATGATTAAAAATCAAGTTATTAAAAGTAATATTAAAAAAGCTAAAATATTAGCTGAAAATAGAATTGTTAATATATTATTTAATGATAGTGAATTTATTAAATCTGAATTTATAAATAAAAATATTGAAAGTAATAATTCTAGTAAATTTATAAAAAATTTTTTATTAAATAAACTTCGTAATGGATGTTATAATGATAGAGAAATAGAAATAAATGTATCTATACCTACTTTAGGAATTGAAATAATGTCTCCTCCTGGTATGGAAGAAATGACAAGTCAATTACAATCTATATTTCAAAATTTAAGTGGTCATAAGAAGAAAATTCGTAAATTAAAAATTAAAAATGCTATTGATTTATTGATAGAAGAGGAATCTTCAAAATTAATAAATTTAGATAATATTAAAAAAAAGGCTATTGATTTAGTTGAACAACAGGGTATTGTTTTTATAGATGAGATTGATAAAATATGTAAAAGGGGTCAAATAATAGATTCTGGTGTATCTAGAGAAGGTGTTCAAAGAGATTTATTGCCTTTAGTTGAAGGTTGTACAGTTTCAACTAAATATGGTGTAGTAAAGACTGATTATATATTATTTATAGCTTCTGGTTCATTTCAGTTATGTAGTCCATCTGATCTAATACCTGAATTACAAGGAAGATTTCCTATAAGAGTTAAATTAAGTTCTTTAAGTTCTAGTGATTTTGAAAAAATATTAGTGGAACCTAATGTTTCAATAACTTCTCAATATAAATATTTATTGAGTGTTGAAGGAATAAATATAGATTTTACAGATGATGGTATAAAATGTATTGCTGATATAGCATGAAAAATAAATGAAAATACTGAAAACATAGGTGCTAGAAGATTACATACAGTATTAGAAAAATTAATGGAAGATATATCTTTTAATATTACAAAATATAAAAATAAATTAGTAATTATAGATAGTAAATATGTTAAATCAAAATTAAATAATTTAATTGTTAATGAGGATTTAAGTAAATTTATTTTATAAAATAATTTATTAAAATTATTTATATGAATATTAAAAATAATTGAAATGAACAAATAGCTATTAGAATTGCTAGTAAGCAAGGTTTAGTTTTAAAGAAAATTCATTGAAAAATTATATATTTTTATAGAGATTTTTATTATAAAAATGGTTTATTACCTAATATTAAATTACTTTTAGAATATTTAAATAATAATAAATCTAATTATAATAGTATTATTTTATTTAATTTATTTCCTAAAGGTTTAAATAAACAAGTTTCTGAAATATGTTGTTTATCTAATAAAATATTTGTTTGTTTTTAATAAAAAATAAAAATTTATTAATTAATTAATTAATTTCTAATTTATATTTTATATTATATTTTTTAATATTATTTAATATATCTTTTATAAATTTATGTAAATTTTTTTGTGATTTACTTTGTATTATTATATTTCATTTATATTCATATAAATAATAGTTTTTATTCTTTGAAAAATCATTGATTTTAATAAAATTATTATATTTTTTAATTAATTTTTTAATATTTTTAAATAATATAAATAAATTTTTATTTTCTTTAAATCTTATTATTGATTCATATGAGTATGGAGGGTATTTTATAATTTTTCTTTCTTTTATTATTTCATATATAATTTTTTTATAATTATTTTTTTTAATTTGTTTAAAAATATAATTATTAGGATATTTAGTTATAAATATTATTTTTTTATTATTATTATTTTTTTCTAAAAAATTAAAATATTTTTTTATAAATATTTCTATAGATTTATAATTTTCTGAAATTAAATATTTGTCTATATTATTTATAATTATTATTTTAATATTTTTATTATTATTAATAAAATTATTTGATATTTTTATTAAATTTTTAAATTTAATTTCTTTTATTTTATTATATATATTATAAAAATTTTTTTTAATATATTTATTAAATTTATTTTTTTTAATTTTAATATTATAATTGCAATTATTACATATATATTTTATAAAATTTAATTTTTTACAATATATACATTTATTTTTATATTTATTTATTATAAATAATTTATTATTACATTTTTTACAATTTAATTTATAAATTTTACAATTTTCACATTTTAATTTATATTTAATAAAAATTTTATTAGTTATTATTAATATTTTTTTATTTTTTTTAATATTTTTAAAAATATTTTTAATTATTTTATTGTTATTTTTTTTATTTAATATATAAGTTTTATTTAATAATTTTTGTTTTTTATATTTTTTTATTTTTATTAAACTATATTTTTTTTTTTTTATGTAATAAAGAGTTTTAATTGAAGGAGTATTAGATTCTAAAATAATATTATTTTTTTCTATTATTGATCTTATAATTGATAAATTTTTTGCATTATATGTATAATTTCTATATTCATTATATAAATTATTATGTTCTTCTAAAATTATTATAAATCCTAAATTATTAAATGGAGTAAATATAGATGATCTTGTTCCTATTATTATATAAATATTGTTTTTTTTAGTTTTTTCTCATATATTAATAATTTTTTTTTTATTTATTTTTGAATGTATTATTTCAATTTTTTTATTTATTTTTTTACATAAAATATTATATGTATTATATAAAATTTTTATATTTGGTGTTAGTATTAAAATTTGTAGTTTTTTTTTTATGTTTTTTTTTATTATTTTAATTATAAATTTTATTTTTACTGATTTATTATATTTCGTTAGTAATAAAATTTTTGAATTTTTTTTTTTATTTATTTTTTTATTAAAATTTTTTATATATTTTGAAATAATTAAATTTTTATTTTTTGGTATTAATTTAAATATTAGTTCTTTAAAAGAATAATGATAATATTTACTTGTAAATTTTATTAATTTGTATATATTTTCATTTAATAAAAATTTTTTATCTATTATTTTAAAAATTTTTTTAAGTTTAATATTTTTAATTATTTTATTTTTATATATATTTATTATTATTCCTATTATAATTTTTTTTTTTAATGGTATTAATACTCTTGAACCAATTTCTAATTTTTTTATACATTTAATTTTATAAAATAATTTTTTAATTTTATAAATTGGTACTATTATTTTTAATATAAACATGATAATATTTTTTAAAATAATATATTTGTTATATTTTAAAATATGAAAAAGAATATTCATCCTAATATATATAAATTATATATTAATTGTTCATGTGGAAAAACTATTGTAGTATTTTCTACTTTAAAAAAAGATTTTTCTGTAGATGTATGTTATAAATGTCATTCTTTCTATACAGGTAAATATAAAATTTCTAATTCTAAAGGTAGAATAGATATTTTAAGAAAACGTTTTGAAAATATTAATTTAAAATTTTAATTTTTTATATAAATATATTTTAAATAAAACTAATATTTATTAATTTAGATAAAATATATTTATTTTAATAAATATTTATGTATTTATATTTTTTATTATTTTTAAAAATTCTTTTATATTTAATGATGATTTACCTATTAATAAACCATCTATATTTTTTTGTTTTAAAATTTCTTTTGCATTATTTTTATTTACAGAACCTCCATATATTATTTTAAATTTTTTGTTAATATTTTTATATTTATTATTTATATATTTTTTAATATATTTATTTATTTTATTTATATGTTTAATGCTTGCATTTTTTCCTGTTCCTATAGATCATATAGGTTCATATGCTATTATTATATTTTTTAAAATTTTTATTCCTTTTTTTTTAATAAAATATTTTAATTGTTTTTTACATATTTTTTTACTATTTTTTAAATTATAATCATTAATATTTTCTCCAATACAAATTATTGGTGTAATATTTAATTTTTTAGTTATAATTATTTTCTTTAATAAAATATTATTATTTTCTTTATGATATAATCTTCTTTCAGAATGTCCTATTATTATATATTTAGTATTTATATTTTTTAACATTTTTGCAGATATTTCACCAGTAAATGAACCTTTTAAATGAATATCTACATTTTGTGAAGTTAATAATATATTTGTATTTTTTATTAATTTACTAGTATAGTCCATATATATTATTGGAGGAGATATACATATTATATAATTATTATATAATTTATTATTTTTCTTTAGTATTTTAATATATTTTTTTATAAATTTTTTATTACCATTTAATTTTCAATTACATATTATTATTTTTTTCATTTTTTATAAAATTTTATATTATTATTTATTATAATTATTGTATTATATATATTATTATAAATAATTATTATATACTATTTTATTTTATGTTATATAATTATAATTCTGCTTTTTTAAAAGATATAGTTGATTTATTAAATATTAAATGTGATGGAATATATATAGATTGTACATTTGGATGTGGTGGTCATTCGGTTAATATATTAAAAAGTTTAAGTTCTAAAGGTAAGTTGATATCTTTTGATATAGATTCAGAATCTGTTAAATTATCTAAATATTTTATAAATGATAATCGTTTTTTAATTATAAATGATAATTTTACTAATTTAGAGTATTATGTAAATAAATTTTCTTTATTTAATAAAATAGATGGAATAATATTTGATTTAGGTATGTCTTCTATTCAATTAGATAATCCATTAAGAGGATTTTCTTTTAATAAAAATGGTCCTTTAGATATGAGAATGAATCAAAATATTGGTGTTACAGCTGCTAATTGATTAAATAATGCTAAAGAGATTGATATTTATAATGTTATAAAAAATTTTGGAGAAGAATTTTATGCTAAAAAAATAGCTTCTGAAATAGTTTTTATAAGGAAAAATAATAAATTAATTAATACTATGGATTTATGTAATATTATTAATAGGGTAGTATTTTGTAAAAAATTTTATAAAAATAAATCAACTAGAACATTTCAAGCAATACGTATATTTATTAATAAGGAATTAGATAATTTAAAAAAAGGTTTAAATTCAGCTTATAATGTTTTATCTAATGGTGGTAAATTATTAGTTATTAGTTTTAATTCTTTAGAAGATAGAATAGTAAAAAATTTTATTAATTCTAAAAGTAATGTTAATTATTCTTTATTAGATGATATACCTCTAACTTTAGATCAAATTAAAAAATTAAATCCTATTAAAATGTTAAATTTAGGTAAATTTAAACCTTCTTATAATGATATTTTATTAAATAATAGAATAAGAAGTGCAATACTTAGGTTATGTAAAAAAGTAATTTAATTATTAATTTTTATATTATTTTTATTTTATTAAAATTTTAAGTTTTTATATTAGGGTTAATTTTTATTAAAAAATTTTTTATTTTTTTTATTTTTAATTTTTTAATTATTTTATTTTTATTTTGTTTTAAATATATTTTATTGTTTATATTACATGTTTCTATTATTATATTATTTTTTGTTATATTTAAAATATTTATTTTTTTTTTAAAATTTTTTATAATTATATTATTTAATAATTTATTAAATTTTTTAATTTTATTATATTTTTTTATTAATATTTTAAGATTATTTAAATTTTTATTTTTTAATATTTTAATAATTAATTGAGGTTTTTTTTTATCATTTTAGTGTATTTAATTTTAAATTATATTATAATTATTTTATATATATTATAATATATATTTATATTTTAAAAAAATGAATTTTTAATATTTTTTATATGTTTAGTAAATTTTTTTCATATATTTATAATAGAAATATTAATAAAAGTTTTATTAATATTAAAAATATAATTAATAAAATTAATAGTTTAGAAAATTATTTTATAAGTTTAAGTAATATTGAAATTAAAAATAATACTTTTATTTATAAAGATTATTTATTAGATGGTAAAGATATTAATTATATTATACCGTATGTTTTTGCTAATATAAAAGAAGCTATTAAAAGAGTTTTTAATATAAAATTATTTGATGTTCAATTATTAGGAGCTATTATTTTAAATAATGGTAATATAGCTGAAATGAAAACTGGTGAAGGTAAAACTATTACTTCTACATTACCTATTTATTTAAATTCATTATATGGTAAAGGGGTTCATGTAGTAACTGTTAATGAGTATTTAGCTAAAAGAGATGCAATTAATAATAGTAAATTATTTAATTTTTTAGGTTTAAGTGTAGGTTTAAATTTATCTAATATTTCTTTAGATGATAAAAAAAAATCTTATTTATGTGATATTACTTATTCTACTAATAATGAATATGTTTTTGATTATTTAAGAGATAAAATGTCTCTTAAAGAAAATGAGATAGTTCAAAGAAAAGATTTAAATTTTGCAATTTTAGATGAAGTAGATTCTATATTAATAGATGAGTCTAGAACACCTTTAATAATTTCTGATTTTGATTATTTAAATGATAATATTTATTTTAAAGTAAATAAAATAATTCCATATTTATATTTAAAGGATAAAAATAAATTTAAATGTGGTGATTTTATAATAGATTATAAAACAAAAAATATTTTTTTAACTGAAGATGGTATTAATAAAATTGAAAATTTATTAATTAAATTTAATATTATTAAAGATAAAAAATTTTTTTATAGTTTTAATAATATTAATATAGTTAATTATGTAATATTATTATTAAAAGCTTATTATTTATTTAAGAAGAATATTGATTATATTGTAAAAAATGATGAAGTTATTATTATCGATGAATTTACTGGGAGAATGGTTTATAATAGAAGATGATCAAATGGATTACATCAGGCTATTGAAGTTAAAGAAAATGTTACTGTTAAAAGTGATAATAAAATTTTATCTTCTATTACATTTCAAAATTATTTTAAGTTATATAAAAAAATATGTGGTATGTCTGGTACTGTTATTAGTGAATCTTTAGAATTTAATGAAATTTATAAATTAAATACTTATGAAATACCTACTAATAAACCTATAATTAGAAATGATTTAGATGATTTAATATATTTAAATGAAAATAATAAAATAAAATATATTATTAATGATATTAAATTAAGAAATAAAATTGGTCAACCTATTTTAGTAGGTACAATATCAATTGATAAGTCTGAATATATTTCTGATGAATTAAATAAAATAGGTATTAAACATAAAGTTTTAAATGCTAAGTATCATAAATGTGAAGCTAAAATTATTTCTAAAGCTGGTAAGTTAGGATCAGTTACTATAGCTACTAATATGGCAGGTAGAGGTACAGATATAGTTTTAGGTGGTAATTATTATAATAATATAGATTTATTAGATAGTAAAAGTATTAAATATTTTCATAATAAATGAAAGAATAATAATTTATTAGTTAAAAAATTAGGAGGTTTACATATTATTGGTACTGAAAGACATGAATCAAGAAGAATTGATGATCAATTAAGGGGTAGGTCAGGTAGACAAGGAGATCCTGGTTCATCTAGATTTTATATTTCTTTAGATGATAATTTAATGAAAATATTTATACCTATTAATGTTATTAATTTTATGAAAAATATTAATTCTAATAATAATAGTTCAATAGATCATCCTTGAATTAATAAGTCTATTGAAAATGCTCAAAGGAGAATAGAGAATAGAAATTTTGAAATTAGAAAAAGTTTATTAGAATATGATAATATTATTGATGATCAAAGAAAAATAATTTATTTTAATAGAGATAAAATTTTATTTTCTAATAATTTAAATAGTAAAATAGAAAATATAATTAAAAAAGTTTTTAATTATTTATTAAAAATATTTAATCAGGATAATTTTTTATTAAATTATAAAAAAATAAGAAAAATTTTATATAAAAATTTTAATTATAATATAAAGATATTTTATTTTAAACAAAATAATTTTATTATTTTTAAAAAATTTATTATTAATAATTTAATTAAAATATATTATAAAAAACAAAAAAAAATAGGTATTAATTTATTTTTAGATTTACAAAAAAATATAATTTTAAGAATATTAGATTTTTATTGAACAGAATATTTATTTTATATTAATAATTTAAAAGACTATATATATTTAAGAAGTTATGCACAAAAAGATCCTTTACAAGAATATAAGATTGAATCTTTTAAAATTTTTGTAAATATGTTAGATAGTTTTTATATTAAAATTATTAAAGAATTATTTTTTTTACCAGATAATATTAAAAATTTAAATAAATTTTTAATTAAGTTTAATTTTAATAATAATTTTAATTTTTAATTATTATTTAATTTTTAAAAATTTTATTTTTATAATTTAATTATTTATTGAAATTTATTAATTTAATATGAATGTTTATAAAATTTTACCTATAAAATGGAGACCTAAATCATTTAAAGATTTTATTGGAAATAAAAATATTATTAAAAATATTTTAAATAGTCTTAAATATAATAAAATTCATAATACATATTTATTTTATGGACCTAAAGGTGTAGGAAAAACAAGTTTATCTAAATTATTATCTAAAAGTTTAAATTGCATAAATAGTATAAATGGAAATGCTTGTTTAAATTGTTTGAATTGTATATGTATTGATAAAGGTAAATGTTCAGATGTAATAGAAATTGATGGTGCTTCTAAATCAAAAATAGAGGATATAAAAGATATTTTAGATAATATTTATTATTTACCTATATCTATGAAATATAAAATATATATAATTGATGAAGTACATATGTTATCTCGTTATAGTTTTAATGCTTTATTAAAAGTTTTTGAAGAACCTCCTAAGTATGTAAAATTTATTTTAGCTACTACTGAATTTAATAAAATTCCTGATACTATTTTATCTAGATGTATATGTTTTAATTTAAAACCATTAAATATTAATGAAATTTATAATAGATTATTATATATATCAGATAAAGAACTATTTAAGTATGATATTGAAGCTTTAAAATTGATTTCTATTTATTCTAATGGTAGTTTAAGAGATGCATTAATATTATTAGATCAATTATCTTTATTTAATAAAAATATAACTTTAAAAAATACTAATTTTTTTTTAAATAGAATAGAAGATAAATATATTTTTTCTTTTTTAAAATATTTATTTTTAATAAATTATGAAAAAATTTTATATTATTTAAATATTTTTTTAAATAAAAATATTAGCTATGAATGTATAATATCTAGTATTTTAGATAAATTGTATAGATTATTATTAATAAAGGTTATTCCTAATTTTAATGATAATTTTATAGGTTTTATTAATAGTAGTTATAAAATTAAAATTATTAAATTATGTAAATTAGTTGATATTAATGATATAAATTTTTATTATAAAATATTTTTTTTAAATAGAAATAATTTAATTAATTTTTACGATAAAAAAATATTTTTTGAATATTTAATTTTTAAATGTATTTTTTATAATAAAAATAAAAAAAAATAATTAATATATTATATTTTTTTATTTATATTTAATTAATTTTATATTAAAATTTTAAATTATATTTAATAGGTATATAATTATATGAGTGAAAAAAAAAAATTTGTATTTAAGTCAGAAGTAAATGAATTATTAAATTTAGTAATTAATTCACTTTATTCTAATAAGGAAATATTTTTAAGAGAACTTATATCTAATGCTTCTGATGCTATAGATAAATTAAGATTTTATTTAATTTCTAATAGTAAAGATATTAAATTTAATGATGATTTTTATATTAGATTATTTATTAAAGGTGATAAATTAATTATTAGAGATAATGGTATTGGAATGAAATATAGTGAGGTAATTAATAATTTAGGTACTATAGCTAAGTCTGGTACTAAAGAATTTTTAAATAATATAAGTAATGATAAAAATATTAATAAAGATTTAATAGGTAAATTTGGAGTAGGTTTTTATTCTTCTTTTATAGTTGCTAATAAAGTAAAGGTACATACAAAGTCAATATTTGAAAAAAATAGTAAAAATTCAATTTTATGATCTTCTAAGGGTAATGGTAAATTTTTTATAAAAAAATTATATAAGAAAAATAATGGAACAGATATAATTTTATATATTAAAGATTCTTGTAAAGAATTTTTAAATAAAGATAATTTAATATCTATAATAAATAAATATTCTAATTATGTTGATTTTCCTATAGAATATAAAATTTTTGATAAGGATAAAAAAAAATATATATGGAAAAAAATTAATTTATATAATGCAATTTGATTAAAAAATAAAAATGATTTAACTGATGAAGATTATAAAAAATTTTATCATAATTTAACTAATAATTTAGGTAATCCTTTAATATGATCTCATAATATAGTTGAAGGTTCTCAAAATTATATTAGTTTGTTATATATACCTGATACTTCTCCTTGAAATATATGAAATAGAGATGAATACAAAAATTGTTTAAAATTATATGTTAATAGAATTTTTATAATGGATGATATTAAAAATTTAATACCATATTGTTTTCGTTTTATTCAAGGTGTTTTAGATACTAATGATTTACCCTTAAATATTTCAAGAGAAATTTTACAAGATAATATTATATTAAAAAAAATTAGAGTTAGTTTAACTAATAGAATTTTTAAAATGTTATTAAATTTATCATTAGATGATAAAAAGTATATTATTTTTTGAAAACAGTTTGGAATTATTCTTAAAGAAGGTTTAGCAGATAATGATATTGATAAATATAAAATATCATCTTTATTAAGATTTAATTCATCTAAATTTGATGAAAATATTTTTATATCATTAGAAGATTATATTAGTAGAATGAAAATAGGTCAAGATAAAATTTTTTATATTACATCAGAAAATTATATTTCATCTAAAAATAGTCCTCATTTAGAATTATATATTAAAAATGATATTGAAGTATTATTTATGATAGATAAAATAGATGAATGAATGATGAATTATTTAAATGATTTTAAAGGTATTAATTTTTGTTCTATTAATAAAAATAATTTAAATAATTTAGATAATATATTAGTTACTAATAAAAATAAGTCTGAATTAATTACTGTATTAGATGATGATATAAAATTATTTATTAATAGAATTAAAAATATTTTATCTGAAGATGTAAAAGATGTAAGAGTGACAAATCGTATAGAAAAGTTTCCTGTAGTATTATTAACTGATTCTAATGATATGAGTACTCAAATGTTAAAATTATTAAGATCTACTGGTAAAGATATACCTAAAATTAAATATTATTTTGATATAAATATAAATCATATTTTAATAAAATATATTAAAAATATTAATGATGAAAATTTATTTAAGAAATGAATTAAATTTATGTATTATCAGGCTTATTTAATAGAAAGTAATTCTTTAGAAGATTCTGTTAGTTTTATTAGTAATATTAATGATTTATTTAGTAATTTTAT
Organism: Candidatus Stammera capleta; assembly: GCA_015134355.1. GTDB lineage: Bacteria > Pseudomonadota > Gammaproteobacteria > Enterobacterales > Enterobacteriaceae > Stammera > Stammera capleta_L. The sequence continues at coordinate 12,142 of CP043978.1, read as the reverse complement.
TTATAATAATTAATTAAATGAATATTATTTTATTAGGTCCTCCTGGATCAGGTAAAGGTACTCAATCTAAATTTATAATAAAGGAATTTAATTTGAAATTAGTATCTTTTGGTAATATTTTAAGAAATATTTATTTTAAAGATAATTTAATTAGTAAATTAGTTAATAAGGGTAATTTAATAAGTGATAAATTAGCTAATAAAATTATTAAAAATTATATATTAAATAATTTTAATATAAATGGATATTTATTTGATGGTTTTCCAAGAAATATATTTCAAGCTAAATTTTTAAATTTTATAAATATAGATTTTGTAATTGAATTATATATATCTAGTAGTATTATAATAGATAGATTATTAAATAGAAGAATACATTTAAAATCTGGTAGAGTATATAATATTAAATATAACCCTCCTATAGTGGAGGGTTTAGATGATTTTACAGGTGAAAAATTAATTCATAGAAAAGATGATTTAAATAAAAATATTATAAAGAAAAGAATTTTAATTTATAAACAATCAATTATAGATTTGAAAAATTTTTATAAAGGTTATTTTGGTATTAGTAAATTTAATAAAAGATATATTTTAATAAATACTAATAAAAGTATTAATAAAATTAAAAATACAATAATAAATTTTTTAGATATTTAAATTTATTTAAAATATATTTTTTTTATTATATTTTTAATTATTTTATAAATATTTTTATTTTTTTTAAGGAATTTTGTTGATTTGTATTTTCCTTGTCCTAGTTTATATTTATCATAGTTATATCAATTACCATTTTTTTTTATTATATTATTTAATAAACCTAAATTTAATATATCTGAATATTTATTAATACCTTTATTATATATTATATCAAATTCTGCATATTTAAATGGGGAAGATAATTTATTTTTTACTACCTTTACCTTAGTTTCATTTCCTATTATTAAATTGTTTTTTGTTATATTTCCTATTTTTCTTATTTCAAGTCTTATTGAAGAATAAAATTTCAATGCATTTCCACCTGTTGTTGTTTCTGGATTACCAAATATAGTTCCAATTTTTATTCTTATTTGATTTATAAAAATTAGTAATATATTTGATTTATTAATATTTCTAGCTAATTTTCTCATTGCTTGACTCATCATTCTTGCTGTAAGTCCTATATGTAAATCTCCTATTTCTCCTTCTATCTCAGCTTTAGGTGTTAATGCTGCTACTGAATCAACTATTATTACATCTACATTGTTTTTTTTTGCTAATGAGTTACATATTTCTAATGCTTGTTCACCATTATCTGGTTGAGAAAATAATAAATTATTTATATTAACACCAATTTTTTTAGCATATATTGGATCTAATGAATGTTCTGCATCTATAAAAAGACATATTTTGTTTTTTTTTTGTGCTGAAGCTATAATTTGTAATGTTAATGTTGTTTTACCTGAAGATTCTGGTCCATATATTTCTATTATTCTTCCCATTGGTAGTCCTCCTATTCCTAATGCTATATCTAAGGATAAAGAACCTGTTGATATTGTTTCAATATTATGTAATTTATTTTTTCCTAATTGCATTATTGATTCTTTGCCAAATTGTTTTTCTATTTGTTTTAAAGCTTCTATAATTGATTTCTCTTTTTTTTTTTTCATTTTTTATATTTAATTTTTAATAATTTATTTTTTAAATTAATTATATATATTAATAATTTTATATTATAATTTTATTTAATATATTATTTTGTATTATATTTTTATTTATAATTTAATATATTTATTTATTAAATTTAAGTTTAATGGTTTTATGATATGACGATTAATTCTAATGATGTTCGCAATATTTTTTTAAACTATTTTAAAGATAATAATCATATTATAGTTAAAAGTAGTAGTTTAGTACCTGATAATGATAATAGTTTATTATTTACTAATGCTGGTATGAATCAATTTAAAGAATTTTTTTTAGGTATTAGAAAAAATTTAGACAAAAATTTTGTTAGTATTCAACGTTGTTTAAGAGTAAGTGGTAAACATAATGATTTTGAAAATATAGGATATACTTCTAGACATAATACTTTTTTTGAAATGATGGGTAATTTTAGTTTTGGGTTATATTTTAAGAAAGAGGCTATAATTTATGCTTGAAATTTGTTAATAAATAAAAATTTATTTAATTTGAACAAAAATAATATTATAGTAACTGTTCATAAAAATGATATTGATTCTTATAATATTTGACTTAATATAATTAAATTACATAAAAATAGTATTTTATTAGTTGGTGATTTAACTTTAAATTCTAAAAATTTTTGAAGAATGGGTGATTTAGGTTTATGTGGTTATAGTACTGAAATTTTTTATAATTTATATAACGATAAAAATAATAAATATTTTTCTTTTAAAAAGAATAGTAATAAATTTTTAGAAATATGAAATTTAGTTTTTTTAGAATTTGATTTAGATATAAATAATAATTTAAATATTTTATCAAACAAATGTATAGATACAGGTATGGGTTTAGAAAGAATTGTTTCTATATTACAAAATGTTAAATCTAATTTTGATATTGACGTATTTTTAAATATTAAAAAAATAATTTCAGATATATTATGTATAGATATAAATAGTAGTAATATAAATAGTTTTAATGTAATTTCAGATCATATTAGAGCTATTATATATTTAATTATTGATGGTGTATATCCTTCTAATGAACATAGAGGATATGTATTAAGAAAAATAATTAGAAGAGCTTTAATACATATTAGATTTTTAAAAATTAATGATATAATTTTATATAAAATTATATATAATGTATTAAATAATTTATATGAATTTAATAATTTAAAGTTAAATATAATAAATATTATAAATAATATTGTTTTAAGAGAAGAAAATAGATTTTTAAATACAATAGATTATTCTTTAAAGTTGTTAAATAATTATATATTTAAATTACATAAAAATAAAATTTATTATTTAAGTAGCAAAATAATATTTTTATTATATGATACATATGGGTTACCTTTGTATATATTAATTGATGTATGTAAACTTTATAATATATCTATTAATTTAGAAAAATTTAATATAATATTAAATTATAAAAAAAAATTATATAAAGTTTCTAATAATAATAATATTAATTATAAATATTTTATTAATTTAAATATTTTAAATACTTTAAAAACAACTAATTTTTTAGGTTTTAATAATTATAAAATAGTATCTAAAATTTTATATATTTTTAATGAAAATTCTTTAATTAAAGAAACTAAATTAGGATTAAATTGTAGTATTATTTTAAATAAGACTGTTTTATATCCTAAATCTTCTGGTCAATCTGGTGATGTAGGATATTTAATAAAATTAAATAATAGTTCTAAATTTATTATTTTAAAAACTAGAAAAATAGGTAATTATATTATACATTATGGATATATTAAATATGGTTTTTTAAAAATTAATGATTATGTAAAATGTAGTTATGATTTTGAACATAGAAATATAATTTCTAGAAATCATTCTTGTTTACATATTTTATGTGCAGTACTGAAAAAAATTTTAGGGAAAAGTATATTATTTAATGGTTCTAATATTACAAAAAATTATTTTTCTTTAGATTTTTCTTATAATGATAATATTAATAATTATATTTTATTAAAAGTAGAAAATATAGTAAATTATTATATTTGAAAATGTATAGATATTAAAATAAAATATATTAAAAATAATTTGTTATTTAAGGATAAGTTTAATTTTTTTGGTAAAAATATTTTAAGATTGGTAATATTAGATAATATTTCTAAAGAATATTGTAGCGGTACTCATGTATTAAATAGTAAAGATATAGGTTTTTTTGTAATTATTAAAGTATATAATTTATCTTCTAATATTAAAAGGATAAAAGCAATTACTTATTTTAATGCATTATTTTATATTAATAAAAATAAATATATTTTATATAAAATATGTAAAATTTTAAATATAAATATATATAATTTATATAAAAAGGTTAAATTTTTAATAAATAAAAATAAAGAATCAAATAATTTTAATAAATATTTAAGTAAAGTTTTAATTAAAAATATTGTTAATATATTTAGTAATAAAGATATTATTTTTTATAAAAATAATATTATTTTATTTAAAAATAAATTAAAGTTTGATTTTTTAAATAAATCTATTATATTTATTTTACTTAACAGTTTATATATTAAATATAATCTTTCAATTATTTTTATATCTACATTAATTAATAAAAATATTTATTTTATATTTTTAATTAAAAATAAAATTTTTAATATAATAAATGAAATTTTTAATATAATTAAAATTAAATTTTTAAATAAAAATATAAAATTTAAAGATTATTTTTTTGTTAAAAATAAAAATTTTAATATTAATATTTTTTATATTAATTGTAATAATATAGATAAATTTTTATATTTTGATTATATTTTAGATTATATAAAAAAAAAATTATAATATATGGAGCTTTATATGCTTATTTTAACTCGTAAAATAGGAGAAGTTATTATTATATCAGATAATATTACAGTTATAATTTTAGGTATTAAAGGAAATCAAGTTCGTATAGGTATAAATGCTCCTAAAAATATTTCTGTTCACAGAAAAGAAATTTATGTTAAAATTAATTCTAAAGATAAAATTAATTTAATTAAAGATATTAAATAATTAATATATAATTTTTATTATTATATTATATATATTATAATTAATTTGTAATATATAATTTAATTAATTAAATAATTATTATTTTAGTGAGATGGCTGAGTGGTTTAAGGCGCTCCTCTGCTAAAGGAGTATGTTAATAAATGGCATCGAGGGTTCAAATCCCTCTCTCACTATTTTAAAGTATAGGCATCCGTAGCTCAGTGGATAGAGCTTTCGGCTACGAACCGAATGGTCAGGGGTTCAAATCCTCTCGGATGCTTTAAAAACTTAATATATTTTTTTAAATTTTATATTTTTTTTATTAAAATTTATAAATTAATCCTAATGTAATTAAATTATTATTATCTATTTTAATAAAGTTATTTTTATTAATTTGATTTATTTTATAGTCAATATATGTGTTTAATGAATTATTAAAATTATAAATTAAACTTAAATTAAAATATTTTTCTAAATCTATTGAATTAGGTGTATAAATATTTTTTGTAATTTTCATTTTTTCAATATTATTTGCTATAGTTTGTATATATCCTATAATTGTACTTATATTTTTAAAATTATATTTTATTATTATTGATATATTTTCACTATTTTTATCTAAAAAATATTTTTTAACTTTTTCATCATAAAATGATGATTTAATTATAGATAATATAGGTATGAAATTTGTTCCTTTAGAATATGATGTAGATATATATATATTATTTAAATTATATTTTATTGATGTAGATCATATTTTAGATTCATTACTTAATATATTATTTAATAATATTTTATTATTATTATTTTTATTTTTATTTATATTTTTTATTATTTTATTTAAGTATGATGCTGATATATTTATTCCATAATTTGTATTATAATTATATTCTATACCTCAACTATTTTTTGTTGAATTTAAAATATTTTTATTATTACTAATATTACCTTGATATTGAGTTTTTATGTTTATAAAGTTTATAAATTTATTATTAAATTTAAATTTTTTATTATATGTAAAAATATTATTATAATTATTTAATATATTTTTTTTTATAAATTTACTATTATTATATGGAAATATATTATTTATACATAATGTATTATATAAAATATTATGGTTTTTTCCATAACTTATAGATCCTAATTTTTTAATTTTTATTCCTATATAAGAAATATTTATATTAAAATGTGTATTTTTAATTTTATTATTTATTAAATTACCTTCTAATTTAGAAAATATGTTAATATTTTTATTAAAAAAATTTTTTTTAATACCAAATAACATAATATTATTATGTTCATTATTATTTTTATTTTTAGTATTTATATAATTTAAAATTTTTATATTTCCATATATATTAATTTTAGAATTTTTATTAATATTTGATTTCATTGAATATGCAGGTGTTATTAATAAAAATATTATTATTCAATAACTAAATTTTTTAATTATATTTTTCATTATTTTTACCTTTATTTTAATAATTTAATTATTTATTTATTATTTTATTATATTAATTAAATTATATATAAACAATATTTATTAAATTTAATATTTATTTATATTTAAAAATTAGAATAATTAGGATATTTTGGAAATGGTATTACATCTCTTATATTTTTCATTTTTGTAATATACATTATAATTCTTTCTATTCCTAATCCAAAGCCACTATGTGGAATAGTTCCATATTTTCTTAAATCTCTATATCAATTATATTTATTTTTATTTAATTTATTTTTTTTAATATTTATATCTAAATTATAAATTCTATTTTCTCTTACTGAACCTCCTATTATTTCTCCTATATTAGGTAATATAATATCAATACAAGATACTGTTTTATTGTCTTTATTTATTTTCATATAGAATGGTTTTATATTTTTAGGATAATTTTTAATTATTAATCCACATTTAAAATATTTTTCCGTTAAAAATTTTTCATATTCTGTTGATATATTTATACCTCATTTAATATTATTATTTTTAAATGTTTTTTCTTTTTTTAATATATTTATAATTTCATAATAATTTATTTCTATAAATTTTTTTTCTATAATATTATTTATATGTTCAATATTATAAAATTTATTAAAATTAATTAAATAATAAATATCTTTTTCATTATTTTTTAATATTTTTTTAAAGCAATATGATAATATATTTTTAGATAATTTTATTATTTTATTTAATTTATAGAATGCTATTTCAATTTCTAACATTCAAAATTCAGATAAATGTTTTTTTGTATTAGAATTTTCTGCTCTAAAAATAGGTCCTATATTATATACTTTTGATAAAGAACATGCATATGATTCTAGATTAAGTTGACCTGAGACACTTAGATATGATTTTTTATTAAAAAATTTATTGTTATCATATTTAATTTGAAACATTTTACTATGTCCTTCTGTATCTAAGGATGTTATTATTGGAGTATTAATAAGTAAAAATTTTTTTTTTTGTAAATATTTATGTAAATTAAATATTAAATTGTTTCTAATTCTTGTAATAGCTCCAAATATTTTTGTTCTTGGTCTAAGATGTGATATTTTTCTAAGAAATTCTAATGAATGATATTTTGGACTCAAAGGATATTTTTTAGGATTTTTAATATTTCCTAATATTTTTATATACTTTGCATTTATTTCATAATTTTTTTTTTTTTTGTTTTTAACTAATAAACCTTTTATTTTTAAAGAACAACCACTTGTTAATTTAATTATTTTATTATAGTTTTTTATATTTTTTTTAATTATTATTTGTATATTTTCTATACAAGATCCATCATTTATATCTATAAAAGATATTCCTATTTTAGAATTTCTTTGTGTTTTAATTCATCCTTTAATAATTATTGTTTTATTTTTATATTTTTTAATATTTTTTATTTTAAATAATTTTAATATAGATAATTTTTTCATTTATTTACCTAATTTAATTTTTTATATTTATATAAATTTTTTATATTTTTTTTTTATATATTTTAAATATTTTATATGATCTTTAATTTCTTTTTTATTAATTTTATATTTTAATATTTTTTTTTTTATATTAATATTTTTTTGTTTTTTTATATTTTTTTTAAATAAATCATTAATTTTTATTTGTTTTCTAGTTATATTTAAATAAACATTAGCTAATAGTTTAGCATCTATTAAAGCTCCGTGTTTTTTTCTAGTATTTATATTTATTTTATATCTTTTACATAATGAATTTAAATCATTTTTTTTTCCTGGAAATATTTTTCTTGAAATAGATAATGTATCAATAATATTACATATATTACTTATTTTTATTTTTAAACTAATTAATTTTAGTTCATATTCTATAAATTTTATATCAAATTTTGAGTTATGTATTATTAAATCTGAATTTTTTATAAAATTAATAAATTTATTTACTATATTTTTAAATATAGGTTTTTTTTTTAAAAATGAATTTTTTATTTTATGTATTTTATAAGCTTCATATTCAATTTTTCTATTTGGATTTAAATATGTATGAAATATATTATTTGTAATTTTTCTGTTTTTTATCTCTATTGCTCCTATTTCTATTATTTTATGATTTAAATAATGTTTGTAAATTTTGTTAAATCCTGTTGTTTCTATGTCTAAAACTATTTGTCTATTCATTAATTTGTTATAATATAATATTAATTTTTTTTAATTTATATGTTATATATTGATATTTATACAGATGGTTCTTGTATTAAAAATCCTGGTCCTGGTGGATGTGCTTCAATTGTAAAAATTAATAATAAGGAAGTTATTTTTAAAGCTGGTTATTATTATACTACTAATAATAGAATGGAATTAATGGCTTTTATATTACCTATGAGGTTTTTTTTATATAAAAAAATTAATATGATGTATATTTATATCTTTACAGATAGTATTTATTTATATAAAGGAATTAATGAATGATTAATTAAATGAAAAAAAAATAATTGAAAAAATTATAAAAATAAATTTATTAAAAATTCAGATTTATGAATTGAAATTAATTATTTAATTTTTTATTTTAAAAAAAATATTAAAATATTTTACATAAAAAGTCATAGTGGTAATCTTTATAATGATAAATGTGATAAAATAGCATTTTTACAAGCTAAAAATCCATTTTTAAATGATTTAGAACCACCTATTTATTTTTAAAAAAAAAAAAATATAAATAGGTGATTTCTTTATTTTTTATTAATTTGTATTTTTTTAGGTTTTTTGTTTTCAGGAATAATTTGTTCTATATCAATTGATAATATTCCATTTTTTAATTTAGCCATATTAATTTTAGAATTTTGTGGTATTGAAAAATTAATATTAAAGTTATTTTTTATTATACCTTTATATATAAAATTATTTTTATTTTCTTTTTTTAAATTATTTCCAACTATATTTAATTGTTCATTAATTAAATTAATTTCTAGTTCATCTTTTTTTCATCCAGGTAAACTTATCATTAGTTTAAATTTATTATTTTTTTTTTTTATATTATATATAGGAAAAGAATTTACAGGAATATCACCTGTTAATCTACTAAATAATTTATCTATTTTATTAAATCTATCTGAAAATATAGAATCTGAAAAATCTGGTATCATTGAAAATTTTTTATAAGACATATTAAATTTCCTATTATATTTATTATTTATAATATTTTAATTATTTAATATATAATATGATTATAAAAATTTTTTTCAAGTTGTTTTTAAAAAAAAATATTAAGTTTTTATTTAAAATAATTATTTAAATTTAAAAATAAACATTATATAATATTTTATAATTTATTTTTAAAATATTTAGTAATTTATTTTGGTGAGTTTATGACTATTAAAGTAGGTATTAATGGTTTTGGTAGAATAGGAAGATTAGTTTTTCGTAATGCTCAAAATCGTAAAAATATAAAAATTATGTTAATTAATGATTTAGTAGATATTGATTATATGGCTTATATGATTAAATTTGATTCAGTTCATGGTAAATTTAATTATAATATTGATTATATAAAAGATGAAAAAAAATTATTAATTAATAATAATGAAATTTTTGTAAGTTCTTTTAATAATCCTAAAGATATACCTTGAAGTAAATATAATATAGATATTGTAATTGAATCTACTGGTATTTTTTTAACTAAAGAATTATCTTATGGTCATATTTTAGCTGGTGCTAAATATGTAGTTATGACAGGTCCATCAAAGGATGATACTCCAATGTTTGTAATGGGGGTTAATCATCATAATTATGACGGTCAGAATATTATATCTAATGCTTCTTGTACTACTAATTGTTTAGCTCCTATTGCAAAGGTTATTAATGATAATTTTAAAATAAAAGAAGCTTTTATGACTACTATACATGCTGCTACATCTACTCAAAAGGTAGTTGATTCTCCTTCTTTAAAAGATTGAAGAGGTGGTAGAAGTGTTTTTCAAAATATTATACCTTCTTCAACTGGGGCAGCTAATGCTTTAGGAATAGTAATACCTGAATTAAAAAATAAAATTACTGGTATGTCTTTTAGGGTACCAACTTCTAATGTATCTGTAATTGATTTAACTGCTAGATTAGTATATTCTACTACACATGATCAATTATGTTCTTGTATTAAAGAAGCTAGTGAAAGTTATTTAAGAGGTATATTAGGTTATACTAATGAAGATGTGGTTTCTACTGATTTTAATGGTGAAAAAAATATATCTATATTTGATTCTAAAGCTACTATGTTATTAAATAATAAGTTTATTAAAGTTGTTTCATGGTATGATAATGAAACTGGATATTCTGATAAAGTTTTAGATTTAGCTAGTTATATTTATTATTATAATTAATTAAATAATTTTTAATAGTTTAATGAATCTTAAAAGATTCATTATATCTATTAAATTATTTTATTTAATTTATTTATTTTAAAAATAAATTTTATATTTAATTTATATTATTTGTTTATTTTATATATTTTGATATAAATTTTATATATCTTTGTATTAATTTTGTATTAAAACCATATTTTCTAAGTATATAGCTTGTTATTTTTTTATTAGGATTTTTTTTTAATATTTTTTTTGTAATATAATGTATTCTATATGATGTTTTTCTTTTAATAATTTTATTAAGTTTATTATCTAATAATTTTAGTTTTTTAATTAATATATTTTTATTTTTTTTAGGTTTTCATTTATTAGAAAAATTATATAATTTAAATTGTTTATAATACATTTGACTATTAATATTTCTATGACCTAATATTTTACTAAAAAATATATCTTCATCTTTAAATTTTCATTTTTTATCATTATTAAATCATTTTTTAAATGTTATTCTAGCATATATAGATCTACTGTCTTTAAATGTTCTTTTTTTATCATTAAAGAATTTTTTTACTCATTTATTTAAGTATATTGATAAATAATTACTTATTTGAGCATTTTTTGATATTAATATATTTTTTTTTTTATTTATTTTTTTAAAAATATTTTTAATAATTTTACATGATCTTAATTTTTTAATATTTTTTATAAATATTTTTGTATTTAATAATGTATATATTTTATATTTTTTATTTTTATTATTTTTAACCTGTCCTTTAAAATATAATTTATATTTATTATAAATTTTAAATTTACCTCTATATATTATTTCTATCATTCTTCTTCCTGATATTGCTGATAAAGAATAACATAATGCAGATATATCATTAAAAGATTTTAATTTATATTTATTGTTTAGAATATTATATATTTTATTAATATATTTTTTATAGTTAATTTTAACTGTGTTATTCTTTTTTATTTTTAATGATTTTATAGATTTTTTTTTTATTAAAAATAATATTTTTTTTTCAATTTTTAAATGAAATAAAATTTCATGGTTAATTTTTAATTTTTTTATTTTTTTAAATAATTTTATTCCCTGTTTAATTTTATTAAAAATTATATTATTAGCTTTATATCATTTATATATAATTAATATTTTTAATTCTTTTTTTCATTCAGGAATTTTTTTAATTATATTTTTTATTTTATATATATTATTATTATTTGTTAGTTTTATTTTATTTAAATATTTTATTAAAATATTTATTTTAGATAATTTTTTATTTATTTTTTTTATTTTTTTAAATATTTTATTAATTGGTTTATATTTTAATTTATTTATTTCTTTTTTATAATATTTAAATTTTTTAGATAATAAATTTATATTTTTATTTAAATTGTGATGTTTTTTTTTAATAAATTGTTTTCTTATTAATGTAATATATTTACTATATGTAAATATTGATATGTTTTGTTTTTTTAAATATTTTTTATATAGTTGTGATATTTTTTTAAAATAATTAGTTTTAAATGTTTGTTTAAAATTGTTTTTTTCTATATATTTAATATTTTTTTTTATTTTTATTATTAGATTAACTATATTTTTATTCATTTTATTTATTCTTTTTTTCTTTTATTCTCTGATTATCTA